>CAZQKJ010000101.1:0-10377 GCA_964593315.1 uncultured Granulosicoccaceae bacterium | reverse complement strand
AGCAAGCATGACACCCATCTGGTGCCAGGTATCGGGAATGGCATGGCAAAACGTATGCACGGCACTGTCAGCGTTTGGCCGGTAGCTTTCATTGGATGCGAATAACACACCGGAAGTACCGAGAGAAACAAACGCCGCGCCCGGCGCTACGACACCCATACCACAAGCAGATGCCGCGTTATCACCTGCACCGCCAGCAACGACAGCACTGTGAGGAATTCCAAACCGACCTGCCAGTTCCGTACGCAATGTTCCCGATGATTCGACTCCCTCAACCAGTGCAGGCATATTTGAACGATCAAGGTTACAGGCGGCCAGTAAATCATCAGACCAGTCACGTTTGGCGACATCGAGCCACCCGGTTCCTGCAGCATCTGACATTTCCGAGACATGCTCACCGGTTAACCAAAGGCGAAGATAATCCTTTGGCAACAAGACTTTGGATACCTTCGCAAATACATCTGGCTCATTGTTCGCTACCCATGCAAGCTTGGGTGCAGTGAAACCCGGGAACAGTATGTTGCCACAAAGCGCACGAGACCTTTCCGTATCGAGTAACGCTGCCTCCCTGTGGCTACGTGTATCGTTCCACAATATGCACGGGCGAAGCACTTTATCCGATGCATCAACTAAAGTGGCACCATGCATATGACCAGACAATCCGATACCACTCACCGCAGACAACAAGGATGCATGACCGTCTTTTAATTCATCAAAAGTACTTTCAACTCCTGCAATCCAGTCAGCTGGATTCTGTTCAGACCAGCCAGACTGGGGCCTGCTAACCTCCATTGACGCACTTGCACTGGCGACGATCCGTTGATCACCATCCATTAATACGGTCTTTACGCTTGACGTACCAAGGTCAATACCAATGTACATATTTCAATTATCCTTTATTGGTCAATTTGGAACAGTCAATTTGGGCAGCTAATTTGGCTGCCTGCGGTGGTAGATCGATCGGCATAATCCTGTGATCAGGAAAACAGGAGCCGCCTACTCGACAGTTACAGTCAATATAACCGCTATCAACAATTGAGATTATCTTTAGAAGCAAATCTCTTAAGTACCTGATCGCACCCGTCGCGTTAATGCTACCCGGCTTCAGCACAAACGATCAAGTCTTTGGCAAACTGAATATAAGCATTTTGCCGAGCGGAATCTCTCTCCAGTCGCAATTTACTTGATGGTTACGCAGCAACCATATGCGGTCGATTATCAGTGTTGATGAAAGAGCTTCGATTACGTATTGATGTGCATCTGCTACCCACTACGCATTGCGGTCGCTAATGCTTCGAGACAGGCGCACACATAAATACAAAAATGAATTAACAGCATAGTGAGCTGAGATATACAGGGTCTGGCATTTGCCACGCCTGTGCTCCAGACAGACGCGTCGGCATACACGTTACCTTGACCGGATGCCGAGTTTCGATTGTAGGTTTCCCTTTATATGCGCCTGAACATAATACTTTGCGGCATCAGCCAGAACGGTTAATTCCTCAATAGAGTTCAAACATACGGTACAGAGAAAATGATGCCCTGTGTTGCACAGCCTACCGGGTCAGAGCTCTCGTTGTTCTGTCAAACTGAATTTCAGGCCTGCGCAAGGGTTATGACCTGCGCAAGGGTTATTAAATAGACAGTGTTTTTCGCGTAAAGCTGCACTCATGCAGAAAAACAGTTGATGTGCATCGCGGTTTTCCAGACCCGAGACAGACTCGCGCTGCACAGACTCAAGCATGGACAAGTATATGTCGTTAGTACTAAGTACTAGAAGACCGCCTATACTCGCATGGACTCACCCAATACCCTCTGGCTTACCCTCGCTACATTTCTGGTACTGCTGATGCAGGCCGGATTTCTGCTGCTTGAGGGCGGCCGTGTTCGCTCAAAGAACTCGATCAATGTAGCGCAGAAAAACGCAAGTGACCTGGCGGTGTCATGGGCTTGCTTCATGTTTTTCGGGTTCCTGATTATGTTTGGGGCTTACCCGCCACTGACCGAAGTATCTCAACAAATTGATCGCTCCCCCTCACCGATGGAATTTGTCTATCAGTTGGGTTTTTGTGCTGCAGCCGCCAGTATCATTTCAGGTGCGGTTGCAGAACGAATGTCTTTCAAAGCGTACCTGGCGCTGACCGTGGTTATATCCGGTCTGGTGTATCCACTGGTCGGCCGCATGGTTTGGGGTGACAGCTTTAATTCGGAAGTCACTGCATGGCTAAGTGACCGAGGCTTCATCGACTTCGCAGGCTCGAGTGTGGTGCACGGTGTCGGCGGCTGGGCGGGGCTCGCGGCAATTTTGCTACTTGGACCTCGAAGCGGCCGATTCAATAGTGAAGGTAAACCGGTTCCTCTGCCAGCACACAACTCAGTGTTGTCTCTGGTCGGGGTACTGCTCCTGGTCTTTTGCTGGCTGGGTTTTAACGGCGGGTCTATAGCACCTGATGATCAAGCACTAGAGAGAGTACTGCTGAGCACTCTATCTGCAGCAGCCTTCGGCGGGTTAGCGGGAATGATCCTCGGTGCCTGGATAGACAAGGGAATATTTAACCCAACCCGAATTTGTAACGGACTCATCGGCAGTCTGGTCGCAATCACTGCCGGGGTTTTACAAATGAGCACCATGGAGGCAATTATAATTGGCTCTCTCGGCGGTCTGATAGCAACCGGTATGGGTGAGGTGCTACTTCAACGCTTTAAAATAGACGATCCGGTTGATGTGATATCCACTCATGGAATAGCAGGAGCATTCGGTACATTAGCGGTCGCATTTACCGGTCCGGTCGCAACATTGCCAACCGGTGACAGACTCAGTCAGTTTGCTGTACAACTGGGCGGCGTACTGATGATCTTTAGCTTTGTGACCCTGACTACCTGGCTGACCTTGTTCCTGATAGGCAAAGTGACAGCAATACGCGTATCAGAGCAAGATGAAAAGCTCGGGCTTAACTTTACCGAACACGGCGAGTCGGTGGGATCGGCACGACTGCAACATGCGATTGATACTCGAATAAGTGATCATACTAACTTTAGTTCACCGTTGGATGTTGCAAGCAATGATGAGCATTCTGAGCTCGCCGCATCAATGAATGAATTGCTCGACAAACACGAGCAGATTCAAGAGCAAGTTCGACTATCAGAGAAACGGTTTATCAACTTTGCCCAAACCGCGTCAAACTGGCTTTGGGAAACCGATGAAAATCTGCAACTTTCTTTTTTCAATGCAAACTCAACGGATAGCGAGCACGTTAACCAGGACGATGTTTTAGGCAAGCAGTTACTGTCAATTTTTAAGATAGACGGAGAAGATGGCAACTCGGTAAAACGCAATCTTTACGACCGAAAAGAAACCGGCATTTTTGAAGCAAGCCTGCGTCCCAATGAGGATAGCCCTTCAGTGACCGTTGAAGTGCGTGGTGTACCCTACTACTCACTGGAGGGCGAGTTTCAGGGCTACCGTGGAACGATCAATGACATCACTCCGCGCAAGGCTGCAGAAAATCGTGCGGTATTTTTGTCAATGCATGATGATCTTTCGAACTTACTTAACCGCCGCGCTTTAAACGATAAGCTACCACACATTTTAGCAGCATCCGATCAAAGCGGTTTAGCAGCGGTCATTGCAGGAATAGACCTCGACGGCTTCAAAGCAGTCAATGATAACTACGGCCATAGCGCCGGAGACTCACTACTCAAAATCATATCCAAACGTCTGGAGAAAGTTCGCAGACCAGAGGATCTGATATTCCGAACTGGTGGAGATGAGTTTGTGGTCGTGATGACAGGCTTTGAACCCGAAAAAGCACAGGAACAGGCAGAAGCAATCTGCAACCGGATAATCGATGAAGTAAGCGAGCCGCTGACAATCGGCAGCAATACGATGCAAGTGGGCGCAAGTATTGGCATTGCAATCCATCCAGAGCATTGTCGCGATAAAACTCAACTCGCAAGGCTCGCAGATTTGGCGCTGTATGCCGCTAAAGAGCAAGGCAAGTCACGGGTGGTTACCTTTGAACCTGATATGGACGCAGAAGCACAGATCAGACATAAACTGGAGCTCGACTTACGCACCGCCATAGAAGAGCAGCAGTTTTATCTGATGTACCAACCACTGATCAGTATCGAATCAGAGGCCTTACTCGGTTTTGAGGCCTTAATTCGCTGGGAGCACCCGGAACACGGAATAGTGAACCCAGATAGCTTCATTCATCTTGCAGAACAATTGCATCTGATGGATAAACTCGGTGAGTACGTATTGCGTGAGGCATGCACCTTTGCTGCTCGCTGGACACGGCAAACTGGTCAAGCGCCATCTATCGCTGTCAATGTATCTCCAGATCAGTTGCGTAGCAATGAATTCCCCAAACTCGTCAAGGTAGTTTTGCAAGAAACCGGGTTGGAACCAGAGCGGCTTGAACTTGAAATCACAGAAGACGTACTGGTATCAGATTTTAATCGAATTAAAGGCATGCTTCAGGAACTACGAGATCTTGGTGTCGCTATAGCAGTTGATGATTTTGGCAGCGGCCAGACTTCACTTCGATATCTCAATCATCTACCCATCACAAAACTTAAAATCGACCGTTCATTTATACGCCACCTCGGTAGTGACGAGAAAGCGGCAGACATTACTCACTCGATTGTAGATTTGGGTAGAAAACTGGGTGTATCAGTACTCGCAGAAGGTGTAGAAGAGACAGAGCAGCTTAATATGCTCAGAGACTGGAATTGCGATCAGGTTCAGGGATACCTGTTTTCAAAACCGGTATACGCTGAGGCTGTGAAGGATATAATTAGCTTCCACGACCAACCGGACACAAAAAAAGCAGTCGGTGAGTAATTAATCCGGTTGTGCTGCGTTTGCTCCACCAGTGATCAGTGCTGGCACTATAGTGAGGCTAACAAACAGTGTTGCCCACTTCATTTATCCAGAGAGTTTCTTTGGCGTTTTAGAACGACCACTATCAACTCCACGATATACACTACAATGCCTGAGATAAGCCCCAGCACATGGCCGTAGCTAAGGACTCCTTCTCCAAGTACTATCGCACCGGATAAAGAGGATCTTACATAGATCACTATAATGCTGAAGATCACGAATGATATCCAGGCGTTTAACGCTATTTCCCTTGTGTAGCTATTAACGCAGTTCTGATACTCAAGAGAAGCCAACAAGTCTTTATTCAATACTATTCTCAACAATATGTACCCGAGCAAGCCAAATATTAATGCGGAAGCGCCGAGTAAATTCGTGTGTTCATTTTGCACCGGATGAAATGACCATATAAACACGCCGGACAAAATCAAAATGGCAAAGGTAATACTCAGGAATCGTTGGGGATATCTTGGCCAGCATAATCATAAACACAGTCAATATCATCACGTTGGACATCAGGTGCCCGTCGGATGTGTGTGCAAAATGAGAAAACAGAATCGCCGGTATAGATTCAAATTGCCGCGGGTATATTGAAAATACCGGCCACAAAGCGGTGGGCATTTTAGAAAGCGTTAGATCATCCACCGATACCGATGTCATTGGAAATAAAAGATGTATCCATATCATCGTTACTATGATCAAGGAGCCGGCAACCCACGCCCGCCCTTCAATCTCATGCTTGAATCTAACCATATTCTATTTTGGCTATACCTCGTTGACAGGCGGAACTCGCCAATTAGTGGTGTTAAAATGTGAAAAGAAAACGTACATCTAACGCCGTAAGTGCTAGTGTTCAGTTTCTGTTCTGACAATACATACTTAACTTGTCCTGCATCAGGAACTCTATCATGTTAGACCTAAGCAAAAGAAGAACCCTCAAACTATTATCCGGCACAGTGGCACTTGGGGGTGTCGCATCAGTTACAGGCACAGCCTCTGCAAGCCTCCCAATAGCACCAATCGATACACCGCTGCTGTCGCATGCCAGCGAGTCTCGAACTCGCCATTTGCGAAACCATCTAAAGATTCAAATCATTACCGGAAAATCTGTTCCGGAAAATACGACCATTTTCATTAATGATTCAGACACTCACATCACAGTAGAGGAATTTCTGCCTCGCTTTGTAGTGCTTAACAATGAAATGATGGATTTAAACAGTCTTATTGGTTCAAAACCGCTAATAGTAAAACCGGGTTATCCGGTAGCAAGCTCGGTAGCAGTGTGGGAGCTGCTCTCACTTAATCAATCTGCAAGTTATTTGTGGTGCGAGCTTACTGCGGCGGAGAAATTTGACAGCTCGGATACACCTCGGAGTGATGGTGGTGTCATCACCATTGAAGCCGCAGTAGTGGCCGGCCGCGCCATGCTCACACAAAAACCGGCACCTGAAGCAATCTATAGCTAATCGATCACAGCCCCCGCTTATGCACATGCAACGCACCAAACATTACCTAAGTAAAACTGACGGTGATATTTCCACTTTTAAGCAATCTGTAGAGAAAACAACCCATCCTGCAGACTACCCTCTCGCCACCAATATCCAACAAAACGCAGTCATCTATAGCAATAAGACTGTACTCGACGCACGCAAAGATTCAGACAAAAAACAAGCATTGATGGCTGAATGGATAAAGGTCTGGCTTGACGGTCCCGGCGTGTTGATGATTGCACAAGCGATGGATGCAGATACCATTGATCGTACAAACACTCTCTTTGATTCGATAATCCGCGATCAAAAGAACAACCAGAGTGCCGGCGGTGGAGATCACTTTGCTAAAGCCGGTGCGAATGATCGCATTTGGAATGCACTGGGTAAGCACGCACTGGCGGACCCCGAGGGGTTTGCCTGTTACTATGCCAATGAAGCCCTTGCACTGGCATCCGAGGCATGGCTTGGTACTGGCTACCAGGTTACAGCACAGGTAAATCGCGTCAACCCAGGTGGCGCTGCCCAGACTGCACACAGAGATTATCACCTCGGTTTTATGGCGGCAGATCAGATAGTAAAATACCCGACGCACGTTCATCTGCTATCCCCTGTTCTGACATTGCAAGGTGCTATTGCACACTGCGATATGCCGAAAGAGACAGGACCCACTCTGTACCTTCCCTACTCTCAAAATTATCCGGAAGGCTATCTGGCCTTCGGTCGAGACGAGTTTCAGGAATACTTTAACCAACACCGTTCGCAGCTGGAGTTATCAAAAGGCGATATGGTGTTCTTTAATCCGGCACTGATGCATGCAGCCGGAGAAAATACTACAACAGACAGATACCGACTCGCCAACCTTTTGCAGGTATCCTCTGCATTTGGCAAGCCTATCGAATCTGTGGATCACCTAAGCGCTATTAACACGGTGTACCCGGCATTGCTTAAGCTAAAGCAAAATCAATTGCTCACAGATTCAGAACTAAACAATGTTATTTGTGCATGCACGGATGGCTATCCTTTTCCTACCAACCTTGACCATGATCTCCCTGAAGACGGGCTCGCACCGCGTTCCCAACAACAACGCGTACTTGCAGCACTCAGTCATACGAAAAGCCACCATTTACTGATGCAGGAACTAAACGAGCAACAATTAATGCAAAGGCAAACCGGATCATAACATCTGAATGGTAAAGAACAGTAGATTTGCAGTCCGGTGTTGCTTAGATGGTCTCCGCTTCTACTTGCTCTCTCACTTTACGGTGAGCAGGTTTTGGGCTAGCCAGTGACACATTATTATTTATCAGCCTTCGAATACGATCTAGTAGTACTTTAGGGTCAACAGGCTTATAAAGAACTTCCAAACCTGTTAAATCTGCACGGGTTTCGAGCTCAATGGATATATCCCCGGTAACTAGAATCGCGGGCACTTTCCTGCCGGTGGACTCACGCAATGCACGTATCAGATCAATTCCGGTTTCAGTACCCTGTAATCGAAAGTCAGTAATAATCATTTCTGGAAAAAATTGCTTATCGTGTACGACTAAACGTGCCGTTTGAAAACTCCCAGCCGCCTCTAACACGCACCCTTCACTGCTCAGCAACACAGCAGTGCTCTCAAGCACTTTTTCGTCATCGTCAACAAGAAGAATCTTTAACCCTGCAAGATCAAAATTTGGCACGACATTGCAGGCCGTAGATACTGTGACTGGCTCGGTATTCACAGACGGCAGACTGATAGTGAATGTAGTCCCAACCCCTTCTTGCGATTGCATGTCGAGCTCCGCATCTATCAGCTTGCTGAGTCTGCGTACGATCGATAACCCGAGCCCCAATCCTTTACCTTTTTCTCTTTGAACACCCAGTTGATAAAACTCATTAAACACACTCTCCTGCTTGAGCTCCGGAATACCGATACCCGTATCACTCACAGAGATTTCAACTTTATCATTGATGGTTCTACAGGCAATATTGATAAAGCCCTCTTTTGTATACGCCAGAGAATTACTCAACAGGTTTTGCAGAATCCGGTCTAGTAACTGCTCGTCACTAAACACCAGGGAGTTATCGGCAGAGCATTTAATCTGGATACCTTTCTCTGTTGCCTCAGGCAAAAATCTATGATGTATTCGACGCACAAGACTTGCGCCTTCGAATTCTGAGTTGTCAGGTCTTATAATCCCTACATCGAGTTTGGACAAGTCCATAAGACTATCCAGCAACCCGGAAAGTGATTCAGTTGATAGATTCGCGCAACGGAGTATATGTTTAGCCTCGGGTGAATCTACATGCTTACCAAGAGACCCAATATAGAGACCCAATGCGTGTAATGGCTGGCGCAAATCATGACTGGCAGTCGCAAAGAAATGCTTCTGCTGAACATTTTTGTCTCTGCTCTCTCGCAGTTGAGCCAGCGCCTCCATGGCTTGTTGACTGGAGATATCTGATCTGCGAGAAGAATCATTTGCCGCCTTTAGCGCCTTATAGACAAGTGCTGCCGCGAGCAACAGGGTCGCTAGAAAGGAAAAAGCAAGGAACAAAATATTCCGATAGATTAACGTGAGGTCCCGCTGTTGCTCTACAGTGGCACGAATATCCATCTCATAATTTTGCTGTGCAAATTCGTTTATCTCTTCTTTCTGAGCGAGTATATCGGTCAGCATTTCGTTGATTCTGCCGCAGCTGATTGAACCACTGGCCGCCATATCGGATTCATATTTATCCAGAAAAGCAACGCCACTCTGCCGGAGTTTCTCAGCTTTTGTTATACGATCAGCTCCCAGTAAAGATTCAGCTGCGGACTTTTGTACAGCACCAAATCGATAGGCATTTTTAAACGCACTCCAGACGACATCGAACCGCTCTACATACTCTCGATTGGATACCCTTGGAGCAGGTGCTGGAGAGGCGCTGCAATCGCGGTACGCGAAGAGTGCGCGCTCAAGCTCATCAAAATTTCGATTATTCTGAAACGAGAAATTACCGACACGCAGTAGACTGGTATTGTGGATTCTCTGGCCAGTGTCGGTGATATCCTTGGCAAGCAGTACAATACTCCCCACACAAAACAGCACCGCGATCAGCGAGCCCAGAATGTAGCTCTTATAATTCAATACACTGCCATCTCAATAAGCTGCCAGACACAAGCACTACGATAGTGTTCATTGTTTAACTCTGAATAATCAGTGAACGGAAACATAATTCTTAAAGGCCCGAGAGTTCGAACACTGAGCATCTGGTTGTTCTGACTCCACGCGATAAGCACGGGATATTTATCGTAGTCTATATTGGTAAAATTGAACTGGTATTTGTTTAAGGCTTTTGCTTCGAAAGATCTCGACCGAGCGCCAACTGCCTGCATCACTTTATGCAACAATACACCCGAGTACTTTGTTATCTCATCTGTCCAGGGGCTGTCGGTATTGATTTCGGAGACACCCAGCGCTTCGAGCATAGAAAGATCAAACCACGCTTCGTCCCCCATGTTGGTGTTATCAATCTCCCCAGTTACCTTCAGCAACACGGCACCGGTGGGCATTGCCAAATCAGCAGCAGCTACATTGGAGATTGACATGTAAACCAGAAAAACAGCGCATACTGTCTTAACTTTGCGGCAGATCATTGCCATATAAATTTCCTTGTCCCTCTCAGCTTACCAGACAAAACTATCAATAATTGATAAGCCAATGCTACATTGAATCCGCAAAACAATATGAATTTGAATACTTAATCGTTATCGACAAAGCGTACCTGGGCTTTGCCCGTCACCTTTTCCAGCACCTCTGCCTCTACTTCACTACCGTCTACCAGACCGAGCAACACACCTTTGCGGCGTGATTTCCCCCTTCCCTGAATAATGTCGCGGTCTGATCGGGTGGTTCTTTGAGATGCTCGTCGTGCCCATGCACCCAGCCGGTCATACATTAGGTCAATCTGATCCTGATAGGAGTCTGACGATCCAAGATCATGCAGCTCGTCCGGATCATTCAAACAATCAAACAGCAT
>CAZQKJ010000100.1:0-10381 GCA_964593315.1 uncultured Granulosicoccaceae bacterium | reverse complement strand
GCATGGCATATATTGATCTCAATCCCGTCAGAGCGGCAATGGCTAACACACCAGAAAACTCTGATCACACCAGCATTCAGCTACGCATTAAGGCTTGGAAAGACGGACTACTCGCACACAACAAGGCTGATTCAGATTCACAAGATCACCATGAAGATCTCCAGCCCAAGTCGCTAATGCCGTTTGCTGGAAATCCACGTCAACCCATGCCATTTGGCCTCAAATACAATCTGATCGACTATATTGAGTTAATCGATTGGACTGGCAGGCAGATCAGAGAGGACAAACGAGGTGCAATTAATGAACGCATACCCCCTATTCTCAACCGCCTACAAATATCACCAACACATTGGCAGACACTCACTACAGAATTCGAAAGTCGATTTAAGGGAATCGCCGGTTCCGCACTGTCAATCAAAGAGAAGCGCGCCAGATTCGGATTAACACGAAACCAAAACTGGACTAATTCTCGCCTGCTCTTCGCTTGACAACTTTACGCGCCGAGTAAAAAAACTACGAGTCTCTTTTCAATTTTCAATAGAAAGGACGCTTCGTCTGCGAGAATAACAAGAGAACTAATTTCTACACATTGTTAGTAGAAAAGAAACCGGTGCGCCCCCTGGACATCCCTCCCGTCGGCAGAGCATCGAAAAAAGAAACCAAAAATGTTTCCACCCCTATCTTGATGCTACTTTTTGGTTATTTGGAATGCATGTCCTTACTGCTGCGATTTACGGTTTAGCAACCGCAATTGGTTTAGGTATAGTGGTTCTGGGTTATTTGAAACACTTTAGTTAAATCAGCTTACCTCGCTCGCAAGAGCGGGGCCTTCTTACAGGAGAAAGACTATGAATATCTGGCTATCTTATGCAATGGGGCTGACTCTCGGCGCGGTGATAATCATTGGAGTCACCCTGGTGTTGCTGAATTAGTCGTGTACTTTCTTATCAATGACGATCGTGCCAGGGCTTACACAACGCTCGGTGATGCATGCAGGACGTATTGTGAAGAGATGAGCCAGGCAATCGCACCTGGTGATAATCCCGTGAAAGTAGCGCGCAACATTAACGGCGGTGAAATACCCGCCGTTAGCTTGTCCCGGGTATTTGAAGATCTGGCAAAAATGGATAAACCAAACACGCTGTGCGCATCACTCAGCCGGGCTGTCGACGATTTATATAAATGACCAACGAAGACCGCATCAAAGAGCTCGACAGGCTGCTTTTGGAGAAATACGAAGTTGAGTCGCACTATGCTGCTGCAAAACTTCTCACATCGATTCTGGAGCCATGGCTTGACGATGGCGCAGAGATAGACAAGAAGGCTGCCGAAGTCGAGGTAATCAATGAAACATCAACCGCATAAGCCAACGTTACTGGATTACGCATGTATCGCTGCAATCGTGGCATCGCTAATATGGATGATCCAGTATTAGCTTAGAATTTAGGGGCCGCGATTGCAGCCTTTTTTGTAGGGTGAAAGATGATATTCATTGCAGTGGTTGATAAAGATCCAGACACAGCTTACGGTATTCGATTCCCAGACTTGCCGGGCTGCTTCTCCGCATCAGATAATCAGGGTGATATTATATCCAATGCTCAGGAAGCATTAAGATGCCACTTAGACGGTAGGCAATCGCCTGCGCCAAGTGATCTAGAAGAAATACGAGAACTGGCGGCGGATGATATTACTAATGGCTGCTTGCTGTTGGCAGTCCCTTTTACCTTTTAGTCCTTTGGAACTCTGCTACTTAATAACGAAATTTTCCGTTGATATGTCTTTAAAAGGGATACTTAAATTTCAATTCGAATCCAATCGCTCCCATCAATAAAATCAATCACTTACCGAAAAAATCAACACACAAGCTCCAGGCAGATGTTTTGTCTCGGCTATGTGGCGGCGAAAATTACCCAAACCAGGCCAGCGGCGATAATACTGCTCTGCTGTTATTAGTGTCAGCAACCAGCAACCCTTCAACTGCCTTTATTGCGAATACCAACCAATTTGGAAGCAGCGCTCTCAACATTACAAACACGCCGGCGAATTGTGTACTGAGTACAAACCTGCACGAGCATGCCAGTAATGGTTTCCGAGTATTTCGCTTCAACTGTAACCAAATTAGCGCAATTCGCTGATCAAAGTGCTATTCCAACTATTCAAATCACTTACGGCTCCTGTTAGGATGCAAGTGGGGACACCTTCATCCCGGAATAATGCCCCGAAGCACCCCGGGTAAAACCTTGAGGAATCAATCATGAAGTGGACTACGCCAACAGCAAAAGACGTACGCTACGGTTTCGAAATCACCATGTATTTCGCACACCGTTAAAGAAGTCAAACGCCCGGCAATGTCGGGCGTTTTTGACTAGTCAGCACTTTTTTGTAACGCTCGCGCAGTGACGCTTCCGTGAAAATTAAAGTTCTGGGCTCCGCGGCTGGTGGCGGATACCCGCAATGGAACTGCAACTGCAGCATGTGCAATGGCGTGCGCACCGGCGCAAAGAACGCCAGACCTCGTACCCAATCGTCAATCGCTGTCACTGGAGAAGATGGCCGATGGGCGCTGTTCAATACATCTCCAGACATACTCACACAACTCAAGCAGACACCTGAATTGCACCCTGTCAACGGTGTTAGGGATACACCAATAGACAGCGTTATTCTGCTGGACTCGCAGATTGACCACACCACGGGTCTGTTGATGCTGCGCGAACATTTCAAGCCCCTTGAAATCTGGTGTACTGAACAGGTGCAGCAGGATCTAAGCACAGGTAATCCGCTGTTCAATGTGCTGTCGCACTATTGCGATATCAATTGGCATAAAGTGACTCCAGATGAAATCTACACATCAGTTGCGGGCGCAAGCAATATTCAATTGCAGGCTTTGCCACTAATAAGCAACGCACCACCCTACTCACCAAGGCGCGATCAGCCGGTCCCCGGTGATACATTAGGTATTCTCATGACTGACCAGGCAGGCAGTGGTAAGCGTGTCTTTTACGCGCCCGGGCTTGGCCAGATAGAACCCCATGTATGGGAAGCAATGCAGAGCGCAGATATCGTTTTGGTAGACGGCACCATGTGGACTGATGATGAAATGCAACAAGAAGGTGTGGGACAGAAAACCGCACGTTCCATGGGGCACCTGCCACAAACCGGAGACGGCGGTATGCTGGAGTGGCTGCAAAAACTGCCGAAGTCAACGCGCAAAATCTTAATCCATATTAATAACACCAATCCCATACTCGACGAAGACGGGCCACAATTCGCACGTCTGCAGGAACTCGCGATAGAAGTCGCCTATGACGGCATGCAAATAGAGGCGTAGAACCATGATCTTAAACGAATCTGCCGTGCCAGTACTTAATCACCAGGAGTTTGAGGCAAAGTTACGCGCCAAAGGCAAGGCTTACCATATCCATCATCCATACAACGTCATGTTGAATACCGGTAAAGCCAACAAAGAACAAATACAGGGGTGGGTAGCAAACCGCTTCTACTATCAACAGGCTATACCTCTAAAAGATGGTGCGGTACTTTCAGCTTGTGATGATAAGACTATTCGCAAGGAATGGATCAACCGCATTCTCGACCACGATGGATATGCAGACGATGAAGGCGGCATTGAAGCATGGATCAAACTCGGTGAAGCCGTTGGTTTATCTCGTGCCGAAATTACTGATCTCAGACATGTCATTCCCGGTGTTAAGTTTGCGGTTGACGCCTATGTAGAGTTCGCAAGAACCCGCCCATGGCAAGAGTCTGTTTGTGCATCACTTACCGAACTGTTTGCGCCTGCCATTCACAAGCAGCGGCTGGCTAACTGGCCCGAGCACTACCCCTGGATCGAGCCCTCTGGCCTGCAGTACTTTCGCAACCGGGTAACGCAGGCCAGACGCGATGTTGAACACGGCTTGTCTATCACACTGGACTACTTCAATACCCACGAGCTGCAAAGCCGCGCTTTTGATATTCTGCAGTTTAAACTCGATATACTTTGGCAAATAAGCGATGCGATGTCCGTGCGCTACGGACTACCTGACTGGCCGCCGCTGCCAACACTAGAGGCCATAAGCAATTCCATTCCCGACGAAGCACCTCAATGACTAAGGAATTAAATCTCGATGCAGTTCCTGCGATTGCAGCAGGCTACCGACTACAGTTTGAAGAGGCCCAGGATTCCTGGGTATTGTTGTATCCCGAGGGCATGGTGACGCTAAATCAAAGCGCCTCAGAGATATTAAAACGTTGTGATGGCAAACGAGACATCAATCAAATCGTAGAGGTCCTTGAAAAAGATTTTGAACAGACTGGACTAGTCGGTGACGTTACTGCGTTTATGGAAATCGCTCTTGAAAATAAATGGATCAAACTAGGCAATGGATGAGTCAATCCCGCAAATCACGTCAGGCGACACACAGGTAGCACAGCCAGGCCCACCTCTTTGGTTACTGGCCGAACTGACTTATCGTTGCCCGCTACACTGCGCCTTCTGCTACAACCCAATTGGTTTTGACAAGGTCAAAACCGAACTAGATACCGAAGGTTGGCTCAAAACGCTGCGTGAGGCTCGTGAACTCGGGAGTGTGCAAGTAGGATTTTCGGGTGGCGAACCATTGATGCGTCCAGACCTTGAGGAACTCGTTGCTGAAGCAAGAAACCTAGGTTACTACACTAATCTTTTGACATCTGGTGTAGGACTAAAAAAGCCGCGCGCAAAGGCACTCAAAGAAGCAGGGCTTGATCATATACAACTTTCTTTTCAAGACTCAACACGAGAATTAAACGACTTTCTATCAAACACCCGCACCTTTGATCTTAAAAAAGATGTCGCCTCGATGATCAAAGACAATGACTGGCCTATGGTGATGAATTGTGTGATCCACCGGCTGAACATTGATTACATAGATAAAATTATTGATCTCGCACTTGAACTTGGCGCAGAGACCCTGGAACTTGCCAATACCCAATACTATTCCTGGGCCAGGCTAAATCGTGAACAGCTACTGCCTTCACGTGCTCAGGTTAAAAAGGCCGAAGAAATAACGAATCGCTACCGTGACCGCTACGGTGACAAAATTCGAATTATTTTTGTAGTACCCGACTACTACGAATCACGACCAAAGAAATGCATGAACGGCTGGGGCAATGTGTTTTTGACTATTGTACCGGATGGCACGGCCCTGCCCTGTCACACTGCGCGTATGTTGCCTGGCCTTGAGTTCCCGAACGTAAAAGATCACAGCATTAAACATATCTGGTATGAATCGGAGGGCTTTAATCACTTTCGTGGCAATAGCTGGATGAAAGAGCCTTGCCGATCTTGCCCTGAACAGGAAAACGACCTCGGTGGCTGCCGGTGTCAGGCGTACATGCTCAGCGGCGATATGTACGCCGCAGATCCTGTCTGTGACAAATCACCACATCGGGACGCAGTGGATTCTGCCGTTGCTCTGGCACAAAAAAAACCTGAAGAACAGATTCAGCAGAGCACTGAAAAACCGCTGGTTTTTCGTGATCCAAAATCGTCACAAGAACTTAGTCATGGCCTCGACGGCGCTGACCTTTTGCTACCCGAGCATCTACAACACTAATGTGAGGTGGTTGATTTTTAGTGCTTTGCAAGCCAATTAACCACTTACCTCCGGAGTTTGTTTTATCCTAACCCGGGAAACAGCTGTGGTTTGCCATCACAATGCTGATAACCTGCCGAAACATGATTGGGAGTGAGGCCAACACAATGCGCAGCAATCGTGTTCTGACAATTACTTGACCGGAAGACGGTACTCCTGCTCACCAAGTATGACTCTGGTTCTACCGTCGGTTCCAAACACCGAACGCACGGTCTTCCCGCTGCTGTAGCGAAGTTCAATGGTGTTACCGTCAATGAAGTAGGCACCGGAGTCACCACCCGATGATGAGCTGCGGGCAAATTTATCATCAATCTCAGGACCCATCAGCATGGTTCTGCTGGTAAGCGTAAACTGACCGTTTTGTGTTAAACGAAGGCTTCGAAACGTAGGGCCTGCAGTACTTGGCGTGCCGTTTTCAACATAGATATCGAGTGTGTATCCGCTCTGGTGCGGTGGCAGGACTCGGTCTTTGTCTAAACCCGTGTCTGAAAATCTCTGAAAACTAGAGGGGTTTTCTGCTCGAGCCCTTTCCAGATTCATGTCAAAAGGTGCTCCGGGATTTTTGATCGCTGTGCCGTCTTTGAGCACAAGATACACTCCGCCGCCTTTAAACGTTGGAATAACCAACCCCGATGCAAAATCATAAGATGATTTCATTTTACCCACCTTATAGGTGACACCGAGAATACTGGAATTGGGAATACCAGAGCCTCGGTTACCTGTAGATCGTGCAGTGTTGTTCTGTGTATTGCTCGCAACGTTTTCATTGTCACTTTGCCCATTTTCACTGTGCCCAAGGCGCACTTGCTGCTTCGCTCTTTGCAATTCACTGGCGCTAAACCGTTGGCTGGCAATATTATTAAAGTGGTCAAGCGCACGCACGACATCCTGAAAGCTTGCGTCCAGCTTTTGCTTTTGTTCTGCAGGTATTTCACCACCGCCAATTATCTTCAGCTGATTGATGTACGCATTATGATCCTCGACAATCTTCTCGAGTTTGACGATGTCTCTGACTAACTGTTCATTAGAGATATCACCTCCCGCTACGGTATTTTCGGTTGCAGGATTCTGTGCAGCTGTGCTGGTCGCGGGCTGATTGTGGCCACCCGGCATTACGGCACCCTGTGCGACGAGATCGTTTATTATCGCCTGATCGACCTCCACGTTGTTCTCAGTGGTGAAGGCAAGATAGTCATCCAGCATCAACTGTGCTTCGCTTTGTACACTACCGGTAGCACCCGCCTGGTTAGATCCTGATCCAACCTCCAGTAACACCTCAAGGCGCGCTACTACTTCGGGACGGGAAAACAACGCTTCTTCAGCAGCGGGTGTGAGATCACCGTGCTCGTTTATTACATCTTCCGGAGGCATGCTTAGCTCAGTAGACAAGAACCTTACTATTTCCTCAGGATCTACTTCTGCTCTTACCACAGGGGACACGAGTAAAAGTGCCGCCAATGCAATGTATACCAAATTCGATTTCACGGGTAACTCCTTGTTAACTACATCTCACTCTAAAACAGTAACACCAGGCAATTCAACTACCCAACAGCTAATAACGAAGGAAGTCGCGGGCTTAGTCGCCCTTGAATTGCTTAGCACGCACTCTGAGCCCTTTATTAAAATATCGCATTAAAGTCGCAGTAGTGTCTGGTACGTGGAGCACTATTTTACAGCCCAGTGTTAATGCTGGCGCAACATAGCGTGAAATAACAGAGAACAGCCCCGAAACAACATTCAGTTTTACTGTGCGGAGCCAAAAAAGAAGGGTGCCAATGCACCCTTCTTCGTTTGCCAGAAACTCGCCGCTTAGCGAAACTATTACTGCTTTCTAGCGGTGCTATGCAATGCTTCACCAACAGTCTTTACAACAGTAGTCACCGTTTCCTGAGCCATCTTGAACATTTGCGACTCCGCCTGCATTTGCGCTGTCAGTTCAGGCATTAGTGCCGCTGCTGCCTCGCCCTGGCCTTCAAGTGCAGAGATTTGCTTACCCAGTGCTACCGTGTTTGCCAGATGTTGGCCAGCTACTTTACCCATTGCCTTTGCCAGTGCGACAAGCCAGTTACCACCACCGCCACCACCGGCAGAACTTGCACTGCCCTCACCGCTTGCAGATTTATCCGCTTCTTTAATTTCCTCGGTTGCGACTTCTTTAATGAAATCCATGATGAGCTCAATAAAATCTTTGGCTTCATTAGAGGTATCCAGCTTTCCGCGATCCAGTGCGGCGTCAAGCATGTCGCCAATTTCTTCTTTTTTAGCCTGAGGAATATCTGATCTTTCACTGATCATGTTATTCACTGCATCTACGATGGCCGTACCGTATGCATTACCCAACGCGTTAGCCATATCCTGATTGCTAACCATTGTATGGCTGCCTGTACCAACGTAGCTCATTGGTGAAGCTGAAAAATTACTTTGGATGCTAGGATCAAACATTTTAAATTCTCCTTTAGAGAGGTTGTACTGAAAATTAGTGTCTGTTGTTACCGGTTCTTGATGCCGTAAATCCATTAAAGCAAGTCTCTGTTCTTTGCACAATTAGGGGATACCCTAATTCTTTCGAGATTCTGCATCAGAGTGCGTAGCAATAAGGGAAACAGGTACTGATTGTCTGCTTGCAGGGGCAAATGACTCGGCCATCAACGCCAACCAGTTGTGACGTTTATACGCAGCAGAGTCAGTAACAAGCATCCGGAAGTTATCCAGCCCGCCTTGCTCTGCTGTTTGTGTGCGGTACGAACTGCTTCCAAAGTGCACCCGATTTTCAGCGCGATAGAATAACTCCCGCTTTACAGTGCCATTTGCAAATAACAACTCTATGCTAAGCCCGTCTTGCAGCAACTTGTAGGTACCAAACAAGTGCTCATTGGGCTTTTCTGACTCCGAATGATTCGCTAATGCAACAATATCGCTCGAGCCGATTGACTCTGCGGTGTTTGTCACAGCGACGCGGCTTCCACTGGCAGAATGCTGCTGAAAGGAAGATGTAAACGTATCGTTGAGTAATGTATCTGCTCCACCAGTCGTGGTTAAAACGGACTCAGCTAATTCAAAGGAACCATCTTCATTGAAAACCATGTGCGACCAGGTGGTGGTCTGTGACGCACCGTAAGTTTGTGCCGATACTCGAGTGTGTAAGCCCGCGATATCTTCATTGCTAAGCACACTAAAATTAATTTCCTCACCGCTCAGCAAAGTCCGGTTTTCATCACCTGGCTGCTGCAGATAGATTTCGCCGGAATCGTCCTGGTGCCAGGTGGTCCAGCCATTCTCGGCATCTGCCATTTCAAAGGAAGCAGGCAACTCCAACTCATTAGGCGGTTTGCTCAAACCTGTATACGCCAACCCGTTCCTAAGAAGAAACACACTGGTTTCTACTAGCTTAAGACCCACATAGCTGCGCACGTTTTCTGTGGTAACTACTACCTTTTCAATCAACTCTGGCGTGACAAATCTCGTATCTACAGTTGTGGTGTCTGCGATAGTCGATGGCCGAGCGGGATTTACATCAGGCCGCGCTACGGTTGCGCGCACGTCCATATTGGCTATCGGGTAAGTGACGGTGTCGAGCTTTTCCGCCTTAAACGCCGCATCGTCAGGGTGCGAGTCTGCGGGTAAAGAACTACTGCCATCATCATAGAAAAACTGCGACAGACGAGAGCTTAAGCCCCGCAAATGTTCTTCAGTAGAGCCCGCCACCACTCCGATATCACTATCAGTGTCAGCCCCGCCGACACCGCTTTCAGAATGTTTTTCCTTATCTGAGCTTTTATTAACTACCGTTTTCAACGGCTGAAAAAAGGTTTTTATCATGGCGATGGCCAATGTGATTCGATCACCAATATACAAACAGGTGAAAGCCTTAACAATTAGGACATACCCTAATTTTTCCCGAATCAGTCCCTCTCAGGATCGCGCTTCATTCACCGCAGTTTCCGCAGCGTGCTCCCGGTGAGTTACGCTGTACACCGAGGTGTCTTTATCTGAATAAGACCGTAAAGACAATTTTGGGAGCCAAACGGGTCAGGATTAGGGTATCCCCTAATTTACGCTGCAAAGGCATCGCGTTATTATACTGACTTGGACAAAGGGCCCCGACAATGGCAGTTGACAACAACCTAAATAATCCCGGCATCATCCCAGGCGGGCTTGATAGCCTTACCGGCAATGCTGGCGAGGGATCTGCCGGCAAATCTGCACTAAGCGATAATTTTGACTGGTTCAGTGTAAGCGATGGCAAAGCCCTGCCAATTTCCGTTCAAGATCAGTTTGGCAATACATCCACTATGGATGAAATGGTCAGTGCAATGCTTGGGCACCTTGGCTTGTCATAGTGCTTTTTCACAAAACGCAGTGCCAGGCTGCACCACAAGCCCGGATCAGTAAATTCTATACGTCACGAAACCTGTGATGACAGAAGTGTGCGCAAGTGTACTGACTGAGTACGTGGGCCTTCAACTCAGCCATTATCTCTGCCTTTCACGCAATTGGCTTACCTGCTAACACTACCTCCAGTCGAAGAGCATACAGGCATAGCCTGAATGAACGGGTCGGTTAGCAGCGCGCGATCGACACAGCTGTTTAAACAATCAATCCATCCATTGGAAAAACACGGTCTCAAGCATTCACAGCTCGGTTTGCATTGACCTTACAAGTCCCGGAGACTTGAGCAGTGAGAGGCAACCACACTCCGCTAAATAGGTATCGTTTAGCATTCCCTTTTAGCATTCCCTGTGTATTAC
>CAZQKJ010000099.1:0-10382 GCA_964593315.1 uncultured Granulosicoccaceae bacterium | reverse complement strand
GACAGCACGTGCAAGACCGGGCCAATCCAGCAGACCCAGTATAAAAGAGATAATAAAAAACACCGCCACAGGACCCCAGTGTGAAGGCACCGCAGCAGACAACGCAAGCCACAACGGCAGCTCGGGCAGTGACCTTAAGACTTCAATCAATCGCTGTATGCTCCAATCAATGCGACCACCAAAATAACCGGCAATACTGCCAAAACCTATACCGAGAAAAAAAGATACACAGATACCAATCAACCCCACCGTTAATGACAGCTGTGCACCATAAAGTATTCGAGAAAACACATCACGCCCGAGACGATCAGCACCCAATAAAAATAACGTTGAGCCATCGGGCGCACAAAACAAGTGGCGAGTAGACTTTATCAAACCAAACAAACGATACTCACTGCCATGGCAGAAGAACTCAAGTTTGACAGGATTATCGGTGTCGGGTTTGTAGACCCATTGAAATGTCTCAAGATCCATAACCGCCGACGTCTTATAGACATGCGGACCAATATACTCTCCACCGTTCATAAACGAGACGGACTGAGGTGGCGCATACAAGTGTTCGGAGTTTCTCTCAGTGGCAGTATACGGCGCAATGAATCCTACAAAAGGCAACAATAAATAAGATAGCAGGAGAAAAAGGCCGGAAATCAAACCAAGCTTATGTTTTTTAAAACGACGCCAGACCAGCACCCAGCCAGGGGCATCCAGCTCCGGGTGATCGAGCGCATGTACTTCTTCATCGGGACGATACGGTGCATCATCGACATAGCGCCCATCCGGTAAAACACTCATCGTTCGCGTGCACCAAACTTGATACGCGGATCCAGTAACATCAACAACAAGTCCGACACCATGGTACCAATCAACGTGAGCGCTGCCACAAACAACAATACAAAGCCTGCCAAAAACTGATCCTGTGACTTCAACGCTGCAAGTAATGCAGGACCAATTGTCTGCAAACCCAGAACCACCGACACCAGAACCGAACCCGATATTAACGATGGAATCAGATTGCCGATGTCCGCAACAAAGGGATTGAAAGCGACTCGCAGCGGATACTTGGTTAAGAGTTTAACCGGTGCAACCCCTTTGGCCCATGCCGTGGTGACATAGGGCTTGTTGAGCTCATCAAGCATGTTGGCGCGAAGTCGCTGCATCATTGCAGCAGCCCCGGCAGTACCGATAACAATCGTGGGTACAATAAGGTGTAGCAAAACAGATTTGACCTTGGCAATACTAAGAGGCTCGCCCTCAAACTCCGGCGCCATCAATCCACCAATAGGCAAATCAAAATACTTTTTTCCGTAATAAAAGAGTATCAAAGCCAATAAAAAATTCGGCGTGGCGAGCCCTATATACCCTACAAAGGACGTCACGTAGTCAACCCAGGTGCGAGACTTCGCAGCAGCCAGAACACCCAGCGGCATCGCCATCATATACACAAATAGAACAGCCACCAGATTGACCACGACAGTCAACCACATCGCGCTGCCGACCACTTCGGACACGGGTTTATTGAACTCAAAAGACCAGCCAAAGTCGCCCTGCAAAATACCGGAGAAACCATGTGGACCAGGCCATAAGCCCATCCAGATTAAGTACTGTTCAGGCAGCGACCGATCTAATGCGTATTCCTTGCGCAAAAACTCGGCTTTCGCCACTCCGGATTCCTGACCGGTGGATCGCAGTTCGGCGATCTGATTAGAGAGGTAGTCACCCGGCGGCAAATTGATAATGATAAAAATGAGTGCTGACACCAGTAGTAGTGTCAGCATCATTGTCGCTGCGCGGCGAAAAATAAACTTAATAATGTTCATCAGTGATTTGCCACCCGCCTATTGCGGGATCTTGACCACCAATAAAAATCTGTGCGACTTGCAAGCGATAGTCACTGCTGAAAATAAAACTCATCTGGTCGATGCACACCGAACTGTGCACCAGGTTGCCATGCCCACATTGCTTTTTCCGGAACGTTTCTTAAACGCTTTGAAACCACAATAGGCTGAGGTGTCTCGGCGACAACTCCAATACCGTACAGTTGATCGGCGTGAATGGCTAACATACCCTCCCAAATACTTTTGCGTTCTGCTTCATTGTCAGCTGCAACCCACTGCTTCGCGTATTCCATCAGTTGTATAGCTTCTTCGAGATCAGGTGCTTCACCCGCCTTGCCACCGGTCTGGTGGAATTGCCCCCACTTGGGCCAGGCAAAAAATTCCTGCTGCATAGGTGCCAGATAATCGGGTGATGTGTTGGCTGTTGGAATCCCGTTGTCCCAACCAAACCACACAGATGCCATGCTTGATCCCGAGTATACCTGCATCCTGAGGTTATCGCGATCTAAGGGCCGCATGACCATTTCTATCCCCAACTCGCGCCAGGTATCAGCAATAATCTGCATGGCATTTTCAACTTCTTTTCGCTCGCCGGCGGTTTCAATAATCAATCGCAAAGGACTACCGTCCGGTAGTTTTCGTATTCCATTACCCTGCTTAGCAGTCAAGCCCATTTCATCAAGCAATCGGTTAGCATGTTCAATATCGAACTGAGACCACGCCATTTGCTTTTCTTTATTGTGCAGCGGACTCGCAGCAAGAAAACTCATTCCACCTTCCACACCCAACCCAAAATATAAAGCGCGGTTAATCGTCTTGCGGTCAATACCGAGGGACAGCGCGCGGCGGAATCGCACATCACGTAAGACAGAGCGCCATTGCGGATCACTGTAATTCAGGTTCGGGTAGATCGCTATCTGCGATGCCGATCCGTTCGACCACAACAACACACGGTAGTTACCACCGTCTTTCTCGCCTTTTTTTAGTATCGGCATATTGCTGAAATCCAGACCACGCGCTTGCAGATCAACTTCACCGGCGTTGGATTTTGCCGCAATCAATCCACCACCGACAACATTCATTTCTACCTTATCAATATACGGAAGCTGCACACCATTGGTATCAACGCGATGATAGTAAGGATTGCGTACAAATATTGGACGGTTCTTACTACTATCCGCAGATGTCATCCAGGGTTGTAGTGTGGGTAGATCAGGGTTGTTGAACTTGTACATGTTATCGAGCTGGTTATGCAGTGAGTTCCAGCTTCGCACCTTGCGACTCGCGACGGCTTTCTCCAGGGAACCGGCATCGGCATAGGCTTTGTGGTACTGCTCAAGATAGTGCCTCGGACGAAAAATAAACGGTGGTCGGGCTTGAGCGAGTAGCGGTAGAAAATAAGGATTCGGTTTACTCCATTCATATACTACAGTGACTTCATCGGGGAAGGTCACAGTCGGTGGCTCACCATCAACTAACATAAACTGCGGTGGACCTGACGGTGACAAATCCGGATCGTTGGCGACATCGTTCCACCAGTATTCAAAGTCTGATGAGGTAAAAGGGTGACCATCAGACCAACGATGCCCGTCACGCAGATGCAGGGTAAAGATGCGATCCGCCTCAACATCGATTGCTGACAGAATATCGGGCGTCAGTTCATACTGCTCGTTATAAATCGCAAGGCGCGCATAGCCAAACACCACCATTTGTCGGATATCCTTACTTCGCGACACCATGGTTCTCAATGTGCCACCCTGAACTCCTGGCTTGCGACCCTTGGCTACCAAATCAACCACCAGGGGCTCAGCGGGAATTCTTTTTGCAATCGGCGGCAACTCACCGGATGAAACCTGCTCTTTTAAGAGTGTACTTTCAATCGGGTCAGGAGCCGCCGCCAGCAGCGCCGGCGCTATCAGCCACAAGAGACAGATTGCGAGCTTTTGTCGAAATGACTGTAAAAACAGTTTATGCATGGATTCGCACCAAATGATTGGTTTCTAAATGTCTTAACGGCGGTGCCGATTCGTCAGTGTAGCGAAAAGCTTCCGGCCAGGTATGTGGCTCACCGGCACCTTGTGCCACGGTATCGAGATCGATCGGCCGATGCACATCAGGCTCCGGGTGCGCGGCAATCAGCGCCCGCGTGTAGGGATGCCTGGGGTTGGACAATAAAATCTCTGGCGGCGCCTGCTCCACAACACGACCACGACGCATCACCGCAACTTCATCGGCAATACGCGCCACCACCGCCAGGTCGTGAGAGATGAATAGATAGGATAGCTGCATCCGATCACGAATGTCCTCGAGCAGATCCAGTATTTGCGCTTGCACCGAGACATCGAGCGCTGAAGTCGGCTCATCGCAGACCAGCAACTGAGGTCGCAATGCCAGCGCTCGGGCAATAGACAAACGCTGCCGTTGCCCACCAGAGAAAGCGTTCGGGTAGCGCCGCAGCATGGACGCATCCAGACCGACCTGCTCCAGCAGCTCAATGGCGCGGTCGCGACGCTCTGCGCGTGTCCCGATACCGTGAATATCGAGCGGCTCGGTCAATGCGTCGAGAATTTGCATTCTCGGGCTCAGCGACGAGTGAGGGTCCTGAAATACCATTTGTGCTTTACGCTGAAAAGCACATCGCTCAGACGCACTAAGTGATTGCACATCAATCTCGGTTGCATCAGGACGGTCTTTAAATAAAACCTGCCCGCCAGGGTCAACAGACTCGGCTCCCAGCGCGATACGCGCACAGGTTGATTTACCAGAGCCCGACTCTCCGACAACCGCAACAACTTTCCCGCGTGGCACGGCAAGGTTGACTCCGTTAACGGCTTTAATAATTTGTTTGGGAAGCCATGCGCTACTCTGCCGTACTTCAAAGGACTTACTCACGTCTTTTAGCGCGAGTATAAAGTCATCGCCTTCTGGCGTTGCCACAGGCTCTGCAAACTCTGGTATCTCCGGTGCCGCCGCGAACAGTTTTCGGGTGTAAGGATGTGCGGGCGAACCCAACACCAGCTCGGAAGGGCCAGACTCCATCACACGACCTCTATTCATCACCACAACGCTATCCGCCATATTGGCAACCACACCGAGATCATGGGTGACTAATATCAACGCCATCCCGGAATCTTGCTGCAGCTTTTTAAGCAACCCCAGCACCTGCGCCTGAGTAGTCATATCGAGTGCCGTGGTTGGCTCATCCGCTATCAACAAACCGGGCTTGGCGACGGTCGCCATCGCAATCATGGCACGCTGCTGCATACCACCAGACAGCTCGAATGGATAAGCGGAAAAAGCGCGCTCAGGATCTTTGAAACCCACACGCTCGAACTCTGCCAACACCTGGCTTTTAGCCTGCGGCGAGGAGCAATCCCGATGCATGGTAAGAACCTCACAAACCTGATCACCAATGCGGTGCAATGGTGACAATGAACGCATCGGTTCCTGAAAGATCATCGCAGCATGATCACCGCGAATTCCCCGCAGAGCCCGTTCTTTAAGCCGCGCTATGTCGAGCTTTTTTCCACCGCAATCGAGGATTATTTGTCCGCTTCTAAGTTGAGCAGATGACGGGAGAATTCTGAGCACAGCGCGACAGCAAAGCGTTTTTCCAGAACCGGATTCACCCACCAGTGCCAATGTTTCGCCGGGATTAACAGTAAAAGAGACATGATCAACCGTATGCGCATGGTCACCAAACCCGATGGACAGATCTTCTACATGTAAAAGCGGCTGCATGGCACCCCTGAGTTGCGGCCTTTACAGACCATTTAGGCTCACCGGTAAACCATATATCCGTTATTTCCGGGCATCAATCGAGCGCAGATGTTGTCAAACGGCCGACCCATTCCATAACATCGCCGAGCCACCTGCCGAGCATGATAATCCCACGAATCCATTGGAGTGGCAACTGCAGGACGCGCACTTCCCAAGCTTTTGAAAGTGTCCCAAAAACTAACTGAAGCGGACTCAACGAGATCACATTTCACCCAGGTTCGAGAATAGTTGGCAGGGTCAATTCACCGATCCCGGTCCTGAGCTCCCCGCGAAGATAACCTGATCAAACTGGCTACGATCCTCTAACCTATCAGTGAGCCAGATAATCGATGTGTCTGGCAGCATACGACGGATATTCGCCTTTATTCTAAACTGCTCCGCTTCTTCGTAGGCATTAAGGCCATCATGGAACACAATCAGTTCTGGCTTTTTAATTAGCGCCCTGGCCAGTGGCAAGATCTGACGCGATGTTGCCGACAAACGCGAACCGGAAATACCTGCCAGTGCACTGCGCAGAGTGAGCAGCATAATATCTCTTGTGAGGTCCGCGTCTTTGATTACGCCGTTAACCAGATCCAGTAACTTATTCAGCTGATCACTATTCATGTCGTGCGGCACCAAACCGTACAGTAGATTTTCAATAACCGTTAAGCCCGGGTGGAACTGACCGTACTCGAATCGCTGCAGGTCAGCTCGCTGTGATGAATCGAGCACGTTATCTATTTCATCTCTGATGAACATAATTCTGCTAACCACAGGACCAGGCAGCTGAATATCCGGATGATCATCAAGGACCAGGTTAAGAAATAGCAACAACAGAAAATGCCGGTCCTGGTCTGTGAGCTGAGAAGATGACTTTTTCAAAATGGATCTCGAACTAACCGCAATATCTTCTGCCATATTCTCGGAGCTCAATTTATAAACATCCATTGTTTGCTCCCGAGTCAACTCTGAAGATAGACCCCGAGTTATCATTACTGCTATCTGTTTACCTATTTGCTCAATAATTAGATCAAATCCGTTATAAGATAAAATCTGATCCACCTCTTTTGAATACAAAGCATCGCCAGGTGTTGTACTGCTATCCGTTAGTTTTCCGAAGGCAAGGTTTTCAGCAATTGACAAACCGTGACACCACTCTTTAACGCTAAAGCTCTGAACCACTATGTCATTCTCAGACAAAACATTTTTTATCTGCGGTCTGACCTTCACTATTTTGTTTGCCTGCTCGGGCTCGTAATCCGAACTAAGCGTTTGAAACAATCCGTTTCTAATGACACTGAGATCAGCATCCGTGGCCTCCATCGCCTGAATATACCAATCATTCAATTCATCGTCATTGGCGAATTGGTAGTCTTCATAGTCAATCCATTTACCATCGTAGAGGTCGTTACTATTGCCAGCCAGTGCAGCTTCCTTCTTTTCTTTTCGCTGTAACGTGCTCACAGGCACTTGCTTTAAACTGAAAAGAACATTCTCGTACACTGAAACGTTAAATATAGGAGACGATGCCGATTGCAGCGCAAGCCGACGACTTTTGATCTGCCCGGGCACATCCTTAATTTGTGCATCACCGAACCAGGCGCTTCCATAAGTCGGGTATCGAAGGCTTAGAATAATATCGGCAATATGTTGCCTTTTTGATGATTCCGGTTCGACAATAGCGACATGCTCACCGGCATTCACGTTAAGATTTAAGCCTGTCAGCACACGCTTACCAGCCTCTTCGGTCACAACATTTTTTAATGTCACCGGAAACAACGCCACAGATTGCCGCGCCGGCACATGAGCGTAGTAATCAGATTCATCAAGCTCAGAGACACTAAACTGCTGCGCCAGTTGCTCATATTTGATTTTGGCGTCTTGCTGCATTTGATAATACTTCAGCAACTCCTTCCACGGTGAAACCATGTCTTTATGACCGGCAATCGCAGCTACAAGAGCACCGATAGTTAAATTGCCCTTGATCACCAATAAACCACCGATCAAATAGAACAGAATGGGTGACAACTGGTTAATAAAGTTCGTAACAAACTTGATCAGGTATTTTTGCCTATAAAGCTTCAACCGAACATCAAGCAGCTTATTTAACTGTGACGAGTAGCCTGCCAAAACATAGCGCTGCGCCCCGTGTACTCTAATTGCTTGCGCACCACTTACAGTCTCACCAATGTACTCCGAGAAGGTTCTTATCTGCCGCACTCTTTTATGGTTCAGCACGTTTACCCTTCTCTGCATTCTAGGCACTACCATCAATTGAAGTGGAATCAGTGCGATAGCAGCTACACCCAGCCAGAAATTTTGAACAAACATGAAAAACAGTACAGTTATCATGGTGCCGCCCTGAAACAACGGCAGCGTAACTGACTCACTGACGTATCCCGCCAGTGTTTCGGTTTCAGAATTTATCTGAGATATGAGCTCCCCTTGTGACACAACTCGAAACCGCTGAATCGGGAATCGCAAGAGATGCTCAAGCAACGTGTACCGTAAGCGTCGGATGAGGCGCTCTCCGATCACTCCCTTTCGAATATTAATGGCGAGTTTTATGGAAGCATTCAAAAGGTAGAAAAACAGAGCAGCTGCAGTAAACAACACCAGTGCCGTTTCCGATTTCAAACTAAAATCAAACAGTTGGTAGGTGGCATCGCCGCCAATTACCTGATTGACTATTACCTTGGGTATTTCCAGCAATAAATATAGTGTCGGAAAATACACCAGAGTCATAGCAACAAGAATCATCTGCTGCCTGGCGCTATACTTCCAGACAAACTGATTGATAGAGTTTTCCATAAACACTGTATTCACCAGTGCCACGGAGTATCTGTAGTGTTAATCGCCAACGAGATCAACCACTAACAAACAAGACGCGATAGATGTTGATTGACAATACAGTCACTACAAGCCTCAACATCAGGCAAGCCAATCGACGTCCATGATAAGAAAATAACATCATTAGTTTGCAA
This sequence comes from uncultured Granulosicoccaceae bacterium, assembly GCA_964593315.1. GTDB lineage: Bacteria > Pseudomonadota > Gammaproteobacteria > Granulosicoccales > Granulosicoccaceae. The sequence goes on along the minus strand of CAZQKJ010000099.1, from coordinate 1,801 downwards.
ACAGGAGGTCACCCCCCGGCGCTCTAAGATGGCATGCAATACAGCCTTTTGGTTTGCCTTTGGCAATTCTACCTGCTAGCTGAACCCCGTTGGGAGTGACATCGAGAGAGCCATCTGGATTATACTTTGCCCAGAACCAGTTCTGAGCCGCCGAATCATAGCCTGCCTCGCGCTTAAACATGACCGTAATATCAACAATAAATTCAGATCGATTGACTTCAACGTCTTCGACAGTGGTACCTACACCCCGATAACTGCGCTTTGCTGCCAGAATCCCACTCACCCCACGGACTGCGATCGTATGAATCTCAGACTCAAGTATTGCCCCATGCGGGTGAAGACCAATATAGGGCTTGCCTGGTTGCGCTTCACTACCAACAAGCTTCGCTTGCAACATGGCGTTCCACAGATCTTCTGCAAACGCTACGTCCTCTGAACCTCCGTACCACTGTTGCCCATCAGATTGCGCCGCAACAGAGCTGATCGCAATCAACGCCACTGCAGTAAGCCAGGCTTGCAGGCATGATTTGAAATTCATGTTGTAGCACCTTTTGTTTCAGATCTAACCTCTTCGCTAACGAGAAAATTCGCGATCTCATTTGACTGAACCGGAAACAAGACCGTGAATCTCGCACCACCCAGTGGCGAGTCTGTACAGAGCGTTTCTGCATTAACAGAGTTTGCGTACAACCTGACCAGCGCAAGTCCCAGCCCGGTGCCGCTTTTATCAGACTGCTTGTGACTTTGGAATCGGTAGTGGCGGTGAAAAATTTGATCACGCTCAGACTCTGGTATACCGTCACCAGCATCATCAATATGCAGCTCGAGCCCGGCTTTCGTCTTCTGCCAGCTAATCGCTGTTTTGCTACCTGCAGCATGTTGCATTGCATTGTCGAGTAAGCGCGTAATAATCAGATCCAATACAGATCGGTTGGAAACAAAAGTTACCTCTTCTCCTGATACTTCTATTTCCAGATTTTTGTTTTTTCTATAGTGACCAACGATGCTGTCCAATACAGTAGTGAGCTGGATAGAGGTTAATCTAGGATGGTAATTTCCACTTTCTATCCGATAAAGCATCAGCATGTTGTCGGTCATAGCATGCAAACCTGATAAGTTCTCATCAAGGTTAGCGGCGTGAATTAAAAATTCAGCCGGTGAATGGCTGGCTAGTTTCAGTTGGTCGAGCTCACGGCGCATAGACGCCAGCGGCGCACGCAGTTCATGCGCTGTGTCAGCCAGTAACTTTGACTCAAGATTCGTATGCTTATTCAGCTGATACATATACTTGTTAATCGCTTCACCTAAAGGCTGCATTTCCTTATCGATAGAGCCCAAATCGAGGCGAGTTCTGTTGTCTGTTCTGCTGGAAGTTTTTACTCTTTTGGTAAATCGCGATATCGAAGACAATGTTATTGTGGTTAAACCGAGGCTGGTCAGGAATGCTGCAATCAAGGCAAATGGGGTGAAAAATAACAGTCTTTTTAAGGTGGATTCTCTCGCACCACTAATAAGATCGGTATTTTCCGCAACCACCAGTCTGATCGACTGAGGTGCCAGCGTACCAAGTGCCATCTGGTAGTGGTATTCGTAAACACCAAGCACAATATTGCCGTAATCCACCAACATCTGGCCCTGGTGCACACCAACCTGAGGCAAGCTGTTGCCCCCGAGATTGTGGGAATCCGTAAGATAAATACCCTGATCAGTTTTGTACTCAAAAAACTGGGACCGATCTTCCGGACTGATTTTTATCCGGCTCTCCCAATCGGGATATAGCGTAAAGCCTGTTCTTCTATCG
>CAZQKJ010000098.1:0-10438 GCA_964593315.1 uncultured Granulosicoccaceae bacterium | reverse complement strand
AAGTGGTGGGATATGGTGCAACTTCTGATGGTGCAGACATGGTCGCACCTTCCGGTGAGGGGGCGGTGCGTTGCATGCAAATGGCAATGTCCGGTCTCGATGGGGATATTGATTACCTCAATGCGCACGGCACAAGTACCCCTGCAGGAGATGTTACCGAGCTACGCGCTGTGAGTGAGGCTTTCGGTGGCAAAACGCCCAAGATAAGCTCTACCAAATCATTGTCTGGTCATTCTTTGGGGGCCGCAGGTGTGCAGGAAGCGATTTATTGCTTACTGATGCAGCAAGGCAATTTCATCACGGCCTCGGCAAACATTGACACCATAGATCCTGAAGCAGGTGATGTAGATATTGTTCGTGAGACAGTAGCCGATGCAAAAATTGATACTGTTATGTCAAACAGTTTTGGTTTCGGTGGTACTAACGCATCATTGGTGATGCAGCGTTTCACCTCATAAATCGCTACTCCAATGACCGGCCCTGGTGAGAGTGCGTACAGGTTATATGTAAATAGAAGTATGAGGGTTTTCAAAAGGCAGTTGATCAGCGGGCCTGGTATTACTGGCCCGTTGGTTATGAAAGAAAAATCTCATCAGTGGTGCTGAAATCACCTTTCAGGTATCGCACGATACTATTACTGCTCAGTCCGTGGTTAGTGCTTTTCGTCCTATGGCAAGCCTGGCGTGTCCGCAACATCAGGTTCGCAAAACAACGACTGGGGTTCTCTTATCCTCAGAAGGGGGCGCCGCTGTGGATTCATTGTGCATCTGTTGGAGAGGTGACGGCGGCATTGCCATTGATCAGGAGCTTGTCAGCTGAAACATCGGCAGGTGTTGTGGTATCTACTGTCACTGCCACGGGTGCTGAAACACTATTGCGTGAAAATCTGCCCAATGTTGCTCATGCTTATCTGCCACTGGATTTAAAGTGTAGTGTCAATAAAGCCCTGAATGCCATAACGCCTCGCGCGCTGGTATTGGTTGAGACCGAGTTGTGGCCCAATCTTATCAATGCTGCGATCGATCGAGATGTTCCTGTTACTGTAGTCAACGGGCGTCTCAGTGCTAAAACCCTGGATGCACCGCAATGGATAAAACCGATTTACGCACAGGTTCTATCGCGAGTACATTCTGTCTATGCAAAGTCTGAACAAGATGCAGCTGGATTTATATCACTCGGGACCAGTGCCGACAAAGTGTATGTGCTGGGCAATTTGAAATATGCATCTGTTAATCATCAGCAGGTAAAGATCACTTGTGATATCACGCGGCCATTCTGGCTTGCTGCATCGACTCATGATGACGAAGAAGCACAATTGTGTGCTGAGTTGAATAAATTTAAATCCTGTTCTGAACACCTATTGGTAATCGCGCCGAGACATCCGGACCGCAGCGAGAAGATTCAAGCCGCACTGAGCGCCCTGGGAGTGAAGATGGCGGTGCGTTCATTGGGGCAATCGGTTACTGCTGATACGCAAATCTATCTTGCAGACCGGTTGGGTGAAATGAAGATGTGGATGGCCAATGCCAAAGTGGTTTTTATGGGTGGGTCACTGGTGCCTGTTGGCGGGCATAATCTGTTAGAGCCTGCGTCTGTATCGAGATCTATAGTGACCGGGCCGCACCTTGAAAATGTATTGGCAGAATCTGAACTACTGGCGGACGCAGGTGCGCTCTACAAAGCCAATAGTGCTCAGGATGTATTGCAGCGTGTAGAGAAACTGCTTGGCGACAGCGTATTACGACAGCGGTCGGGCAAAGCAGGACTTGATGCAGTGTTGGATAAGGCTTCTGTTCTGGATCGGTATGTCGCAGCACTACAACCGCTGATTAATCGTCAGCATTAGTGTGCTTTCTGATGTTGCACAATAAAACGCGTTACTGCTGGTAGCTGTCTAGTAGCGCCTGCCAGCTGCCGGGATTGAAATGGTTAACCGCACCGCGCGCGGATAGCTTATCCAGTGAGCGTTTCAACCTCTTGATGTTGTCCGCTTTCCAGCGGCTGCCAGTGCGGCGAGAACATCGGTCAAAGTCGATTATGGTAACGGCTCCGTTGTCGGTTATGAGAATATTATTGGCATTGAGATCTGCATGGTAGAGGCCATGACGGTGCAGACTTCTGATTGCAGTGCCTACGGCATGCCAGTGCTGTCTGTCTATTTCGCAACAATACAATTTGTTGGCTAGAGTTTCTGTGCCGACTACCTCACGCGTGATCAGATCACAAGTATAGAAAAGACCGGTTTTGATAACGCGTGCACCCAGTGGCACAGGCACTGGAAGGTTTAGTTTGGTCATCCACTCAAGTAACCGGTATTCCCGTATTGCGCGAGTGCTGTTGATTCCCGACCATATAAAGTGGTCATCGCTGAGCTTTGCTGCCATTCCGCCACGATAATAGTGCCTCAGTACACCGCGCTCTGAGCCAAGGTGAATAAAGGCAACGGCGGCACGACCATTGTTGTTGGATCGAATGTTATTGGTTTCTGCGTACTGATGCAGATTAAAAGATTCACCGGACAACTCACACTCGAGCAGCGGTGAACTGATAACAAAACCCTGGTCGGTAGTTTTAACCGGTGCGTGCATGCAAATTCATAGTGGCTGAGAGCCTGGAATTGATTCGGTTGTCTGACAGCAATCCGGATTGGTATCATGCGGAACTGATTTGTTCTACTATTCGCGCTTCCAGATTCACGTTTGTGACAGTCGGAATAGTACATGAGCAAAGCCAAAAGAACACTATGGCAATCCGTGGTGTAGGCCACTTCTAATCGCCAGAAGTTCAGTTTTGAGCATCAGGCGACGCCGCTGCTCGACAGTGAGAATAAAAAAGTCACTGCGATTCTTACCGTATATAAGCGCAGTCAATACTTGCAGATGCAAATCAAGGCATTGCGAGAGCAAACCGTGCCACCGGATGAAATTTGGGTGTGGTGCAATGATAATGAACAGCCCGTGGAAGATTTTTCGGCGATTGCTGATCGTGTGATTTGCAGCAACAGTAACTGGAAATTCTGGGGGCGCTTTTCGATCGCGGCTCTTGCTCGCACGGAGTATGTAGCCATCATTGACGATGACATCCTGCCGCGACCGGGCTGGATAGAGAACTGCATTAAAACCGTTGAGCAGGGCGCAGATGGAATACTCGGGGAAAGCGGTGCAATATTGCCTGTAGAAGGTGGGTACTCGTCCAAAAACAAAGTTGGCTGGAACGGCCTGCATGCAGATACCGTCCAGGAGGTGGATGTAGTTTGTCAGACCTGGTTCTTCGCCAAAAAGCACTTGCAGTATTTATGGATTGAACAGCCGTATACCTGGGAGAATGGTGAGGATATTCACTTTGCCTACTCAGCGCAAAAGTATGGTGGAGTTAAGTCGTATATTCCACCCCATCCGGAAAGTGCATCAGAGACCTGGGGCTATCTGCCAGACTTCGGCAAGATGGCGAATACCGCAAGCCATGCGGTACACAAGAGTGACGGGCACCGTGAACTTCGCAGTGCGATGGTCGATAGTTATCGTCAATCCGGATGGACACTGCTGGCAGATAAAGCCTAAGGCATGGTTTTACGCACAGCTATAGAAAAATTACGGCGGGCGCTTGTGGGGTATCAGGTGCCGGCTGCTCAGGGAGGAAAAGAATTTTCCTCCGAGCTTGAACAGTTTGCGCAGCTAATAGAGCAAGAGCAATCATTTGCATTTGCCCGCTTTAATGATGGTGAGATGAAAATATTGTTTGGCGATATTTTTGATGTAGCAAAGAACCGCATCGGCAACAGGTATATACCGAATGATGAAGCTGCAGAGAAGCAGCGTCTGTTGCTGACGGATGCTTTGCAATATCAGTCCGACAGATACTATGTAGGCATTGTTTGTCCGTGTTGTGAAAAAGAAGCTGATTTTTATCGTATGAAAGAACTGTCTGGCCAGGATGAACAAACCAATCGAGTTAACGATTAGCGTGCTGTGTGGACTGGCAAGCCACAGAAATCAAATGGTTAACGCCGCCAGTGCGCGTTTTATGCTGAAGGTGCTACTATATTCTTAGAGTAATAGATAGTTGCTAACACAAGTAAGTGCTGCAGATCGTAGCGTTTATATGCTGTGTCTTTGTTTGATATCGCCTGTGCAACACCAAAGGAATATTATGGTTAATCGTAGAAAGTTTCTTCAGTCGACAGCCGTATTGTCTGCAGCGGCACCCGCGACAATTCTTGGTGATTCCGCCGAAATTAAAAATTACGTAGAACTGGGTAAAACCGGTTTAAAAATTTCAGAGATCGGATTTGGTTCATCAAGCTTGCAGGACGAAACCCTAGTGAGCCATGCGCTTGATCGAGGCGTAAACTATTTTGACACCGCGGAGAGTTATCGCTTCGGTTGGTCAGAGGAGGCGATGGGTAAGGGTTTGAAAGGTCATCGTCAGCGGGTCATCCTTGCTTCCAAAACCAAGGCGCAGGCAAACGCTAGCGAAAAAGAAATAATGCAGTCGTTGGAAAGTAGCCTCAAACGCCTGCAAACAGATTATCTTGATGTCTACTTTAATCACGCGGTCAATCACGTTGAACGTATGCAAAATGATGCCTGGGCTAACTTTACCGAGAAAGCGATCAGTCAGGGCAAGATTCGCTTTCGAGGCATGTCGGGTCACGGCAGCAGACTTGCTCAGTGCCTTGAATACTCTATTGATAATGATCTTGTAGATGTCATCCTGTGCGCCTATAACTTCGGAGAAGATCCGGACCTGATAGATCGATTGCGCAATACCTTTCACTTTGCAGCGATTCAATCAGATTTGCCTCCGGTGCTTGATAAGGCGCGCGAAAAGAACATTGGCGTACTCGCCATGAAGACTCTCATGGGTGCCAGGTTGAATGATATGCGACAGTTTGAAGCGGAAGGCAGAACCTATGCTCAGGCGGCACTTCGTTGGGTGCTGTCCAGTCCCAGAGTTGACGGAGCGCTTATTTCAATGACCAGTATCAACAAAATCAATGAGTATATTGGTGCATCGGCTCAGCCAGATGAAATCGTTGGCGATGCAGGTTTACTCGGCCGTTATCTGGCACTTCAGTCGGGTAAATACTGTCATCATGGGTGTGACAAGTGTGAAGGCGCTTGTCCAGTGGGAGTCGATATAGCTGAAGTCCTGCGCACCCGCATGTACGATGTGGATTACGGCAACAAGGCGCTGGCGATTGAAGACTACGCACGCCTTGGTCATGGTGCTTCAGCTTGTTTAACCTGTGATAACAAGGTTTGCAGTAGTGCTTGTCCGTATGGTGTGCCGATACCTGAATATACTCATGACGCGGCGATGCGTTTGGGGTAATTTGTGTCTGTCCATAAACGCCATGTTTTCGTAGGTTGGATAAGTCCGTAAATACTGCTTTTGAATTACAAACCTGATTATGGATAGGTACTAGTTGGTTGGTATGAGAATTTTTATCGCACACTGGTTGATTCTGCTTGCTGCCTGGACTTTACTGATAAAGTTTATTTTTCCACTGGCTTTTGACGCAGCCTACGATCATGAAGTCGGCGCGCATGTGTACTGGGATTTCTGGTGGGTTATTCATCTATGGCTTGCCTGGGCCTTGTACAGGCAACCCGCCTATCTCTGGTGGTTAGCGGTGATTGTGTCTGTGGTCGAGATCGGCATTATCGTTGTGAAGTTTTTTCTTTTTTTTCAGCAGCCAGACTGGACTCTATGGCAAACCAACTGGTTTATAAACAAAGTGTTTGTGCTCAGTTGTTTTATTGTTTTGCTTTTTTATTGCTTGCGTAACTCTGATAGGCAACTTTGAGTTGTAGGTATTATCACCTGTTAAAACGAGTGCTCAACTAGTCCCACTTGAGTGGCGGCTCATCCAGCGCTGCACTTTGCTCCTTGAGCTCGAGAATATGATCATCCCAGTATCGCGGGCTGTTAAGCCATGGAAATGCCTGCTGGAAAGCGGGTTCTTCACGGCGCACATCGAGCCACGCTGCATAGTGAATCATACGCAGTGTGCGTAGTGCTTCTATTAGTCCCAGCTCTTTCGGATCAAACTCTCTAAACTGTGTGTACCCCTGCAATAGATCGGCAAGTCGTGCTTGCTGGTAGTTTCGGTCTCCGGATAAAAACAACCAGATGTCTTGTATAGCAGGGCCGGTGCGTGTGTCATCAAGGTCAACAATGTGAGGTGTCTCGTCGCGCCAGAGAATATTGCCCGGGTGGAAATCTCCATGCAGTCGAATCGGCTTTACGTTACTGACTTGTTGTAACTGATCATCAACTTTCTCAAGCAGATCAATCACCAGAGATTCATAAGCGTCTGCAAGGTCACGCGGCAATCGGTCGTTATCTAAAAGATAGTTGGCAGATGTATGACCGAGCGTTGCTGTGTCCAGAGCCGGTCTGTGATTGAAGCTTTTGGTTTCTGACACTTTATGGATGCGCCCGATAAAGCGGCCGATGATTTCAAGTTGACCCGGGTTATCAAGCTCTGGTGGGCGTCCGCCGCGTACCGGGTAGAGTGCGAAATCAAATCCGTTGCTGTGGCGTAGGGTATGGCCGGACTGATCGGGGATAGCAGTGACGACCGGTATTTCCATCGCTGCCAGTTCTTCGGCAAACGTGTGCTCCTCTTTGATTTGCTCGATGCTCCATCGGCCCGGGCGGTAAAACTTGGCGATCAGCGGTTCGCCGCCTTCAATTCCGACACGGTAGACCCGGTTTTCATAACTGTTTAATGCCAGCAGGCGACCATCTCCCAGCAATCCTGGCTGAGCTTCGATCGCGTCGAGGATGGCCTCGGGGGACAGTTCTGCAAAACCATCTTGTACGCGGGATTCTGTCATGGTCAGATCTGGCCAGTGGGTAATTCCTGCTGTGTAAGCAACAGGCAAGTGATATCTATCGGGCGATTATTTGATTCAATTGACTGGGGTTAATGTCGGCGAAATGTGGTAAAGTTACGCGAACTGTCTGAATATTGGCCCTTAATGTGCCGAAATTCAGGAAATATCGATATTTTAAGCAAAGAGCCTGTTAAGCGTTGAGGTCTGTTTGCAAAGGCTTGCCTGCCATTTTGTTTTTGGTGTTTGGCGCAGAGCAGGTCCTTGCAGCAGAGCAGTTTGGCGGATTGTGCCAGCGCTGTCCACAAGGGCTACTTTTGTCTGCTGCTACAACCGGGAGGTGGATTAATAGTCCATGGATATTCGCAAAGTTAAAAAGCTGATTGAGCTGCTTGAAGAGTCTGCAATCTCTGAGATTGAAATCAAGGAGGGCGAGGAATCTGTTCGGATCAGTCGCGCCAATGCAGCACCTGCGTATGTGCCTGCAGCAGTGCCGCCTGCGGCAGCTCCACTGCCTCTTCAGGCGGCACCGCCAGCAGCACCTGCAGTCGCCGCGCCGCCTGCGGAACCTGAAATCGACGGTACGGTAATTAACTCGCCAATGGTCGGAACCTACTATGCAGCGCCTTCGCCCGGTGCACCGGGTTTTGTGAAAGTGGGCCAGTCTATTAAACCTGGCGATACCATTTGTATTGTCGAGGCAATGAAGATCCTCAATCAAATAGAGTCAGAAGTCAGCGGTGTGGTGAAGCAGATTTTGGTCGAAGACGGTCAGCCAGTTGAGTTTGGCGAGCCATTGATGATTGTTGAAACATGAAGAAGGTATTGATCGCCAATCGTGGTGAAATTGCACTGCGAATTATGCGCTGCTGCCGTGATATGGGTATCGGTACTGTGGCTGTGTACTCAACTGCAGATCGTGACCTTAAGCATGTAAGGCTTGCTGATGAAGCTGTCTGTATTGGTCCACCGGCATCAGCTACCAGTTATCTCAATGTTCCGGCCTTGATTAGCGCTGCAGAGATAACTGATGCAGATGCGATTCATCCGGGCTATGGCTTCTTGTCAGAGAATGCTGACTTTGCCGAGCGAGTAGAGTCCAGTGGTTTTACTTTTATAGGTCCCAATCCGGATGTTATCCGTTTAATGGGGGATAAAGTCAGTGCTATTCAAGAAATGCGTGCCGCCGGCGTTCCCTGTGTGCCAGGTTCAGATGGTCCGCTTGACGACAATAGTAAAACCAATCTGAAACTCGCCAATGAGATTGGCTATCCGATCATTATAAAAGCTGCCGGTGGTGGCGGTGGTCGAGGTATGCGGGTTGTGCGCGGTGATGATGAGTTGATCGAATCCATTGCATTGACTAAAGCTGAGGCCGGAGCTGCTTTTAATAACGATGTGGTGTACATGGAGAAGTTTTTGGAAACTCCGCGTCATGTTGAGTTCCAGGTGCTTTCGGATACCCACGGTAATGCAATACATCTAGGTGAGCGCGATTGTTCAATGCAGAGACGTCACCAAAAGGTGGTTGAAGAAGCACCTGCTCCCGGTATCACTGAAGAATTGCGTGCTTCCATGGGTGAGAAATGTGTTAACGCCTGTAAGCGGCTTGGTTATAGAAGCGCCGGTACCTTTGAATTTCTGTTTGAAAATGGTGAATTCTACTTTATCGAAATGAACACCCGTGTTCAGGTAGAACACCCGGTGACCGAGATGATCACCGGAGTCGATATCGTTAAAGAGCAGTTGCGAATAGCAATGGGACAACCACTAACCTATAAACAGGAAAACATAAAAATCAACGGCCACGCGTTTGAGTGCAGAATCAATGCTGAGGATCCGGTGACCTTTATGCCTAGCCCCGGTACCATTGATCAATTTCACCCGCCGGGTGGATTGGGTGTCAGGGTTGATACTCATATCTATAACGGCTACCGCGTGCCACCCAACTACGATTCTATGATTGGCAAGTTGATTGCGCACGGAAACTCAAGAGAATCTGCGGTGGCTCGTATGCGTGGTGCACTGAGTGAAGTTTTTATCGGTGGTATCAATACCAACATACCGTTGCTTACTTCTATTATGGAAGATGAAAATTTTGCTGAAGGCGGAACGGATATTCACTATCTAGAGAAAAAACTAGGCATATCGTGACTCTTTAGAGCACGCCTGTCGCGTCCATGGTGGGTGTCGATATGTACTGCATGATGACTTCCTGTAAACGCAACTAGCGCCTTCTTAATGAGTCACGGCTACTTGAGTAAAAACTACTTATTGTTGAAAACAGGTGTGCCGCGTCAGCTGGCTGAGAAGGTCGAGACTGTCATGCTTGAGTGCGGAGCCTTATCTTGTACTTTGCAGGATGCAGCGGATAACCCGATCCATGAACCAGCTCCGGGTACTGCACCGCTTTGGCCTGATGTTATTGTCACGGGGTTTTTTTCAGGTGAGGCTGATCGCGACATTCTCACTCATCTGGTTGCATCTGAGATCAGGCATTTTACCGATGCCGAATTGTCATCAGAATTGCTTGAGGACAAAGACTGGGAGCGTGCATGGATGGATGACTTTAAGCCGGTGGAAGTGACGCCTGCGCTATGGATAGTGCCTACTTTTTGCGAGCCACCGGATATCGCTGCCACCAATATTTCGATCGATCCCGGATTGGCGTTTGGTTCCGGTACGCACCCAACAACACATTTGTGTTTACAGTGGTTGGCGGGCGAGGATCTGGACGGAAAAACAGTCATTGATTATGGCTGCGGGTCTGGAATTCTGGCAATTGCCGCAGCACTTTTGGGCGCTGAACAGATCTTCGCTTTTGATATAGAGCCTCAGGCGCTGCTGGCAACAAAGGACAATGCTTCTCGTAACAGAGTGGAAAACAAGATTACGATTTGTCACAGCGACAGCGAAATCCCTGCAAACGTTGATATGGTGGTGGCCAATATATTGTTTGGGCCGCTGATGGAGCTGAGGTCCCGCTTTCACGAGCTGTTAGCTGATGCTGGCAAATTGTGTGTCTCGGGAGTGTTATCCGATCAGGTTGGTGCTTTGGACATGGCCTACAGCGAACAGTTTCGTCACGCTGAAACCGGGATTCGAGAGCAGTGGTCGAGGTACACTGCCGTAAAAGCGAGCTAAGCACTACTCCATAGCGAGAGCTTTTTCATCTATTTTTTAATAACAGCAAAACATTGACAGGCTAGGGCATGATTACGCGTTGCGATCACTGTGGATCTAAATTTGAAGTTAACGCCGATCTGGTTTATTCAAAGGACCCGAGCGTGCGCTGCGGTGAGTGCATGGCGTTGTTTAATTCGCGTGACAATTTATACGACGAAGCAGAGCATCAGAAGACTGCAGTGCGATACTCGCCTGTGCAGCGAACAAAGCCAGAGCCTGTATCCGAGTCTGCAGTCAGTCAGTCTGCTATGGCTGAATCGGTAGCGGAGCCTGCACTTGAAACCGCAGACGCCGGTGCTGTCGAGCATTTTTATACCAGCTCCGTTGTTGCTCCCTCCAGCACTCAGCAGGAATCCATTGCTTCCACCAGTAGTGAGCCGGATATCGACTTGTCCGGTCCTGTCTCTAGC
>CAZQKJ010000097.1:0-10615 GCA_964593315.1 uncultured Granulosicoccaceae bacterium | reverse complement strand
TGCCACAATAGATGGCTTTGTCTGCGGGCACTACAGGTCGCTTGACCCTGCGTTATTGCCAGATCTGTATATGGCATTCAGCACAGGCGAGAGTGAGCCCACAGAAGTCTTCCATAACGACCTTAAAACCCGATACCAGGCAGGTGAAAGCCTGGTGGTAGATGCAATGACTGAACTAGCAAAGTTATCGGAGCAATCGGTGGCGGCGCTGGAGCAGGGCGCACATGAGACCTTTAGCGCACTGATGGATCAGAACTTTGATATCCGTCGCTCGATATCCAATCTTAATCCTCAGCATGTCGCGATGATTGAGACAGCTCGATCATGTGGCGTAAGTGCGAAGTATGCAGGATCTGGCGGTGCGATTGTGGGGGTGTGTACCGAGGATCAAGACTATCAGCGATTGTGTGAGCGTCTTAAAGCACAAGGTTGTCAGGTGATAAGGCCGGTGGTGGTCTAGGCAGAGACTAAATGACAAGTGCCAGATCAATTTGCCAGGTTAATTTACCAGATCAATTTTCCTGATTGGTTTTTGAATATTTGGCGTCAGGGGATGCAGGGGAGAGTTATATGTCTAAAGATAGTCGGTCTATTCTAGAGGCCACAGAGCTACAACAGCATCTTGATCGTGAGTTACCTTTTTGGTGTTTAAAAGGTAACGCTATCGAGCGTGAGTTTCAGACAACCGGGTGGAAAAGCTCATTGATGCTAGTGAATGCGGTGGCTTTTCTTTCAGAGGCAGCATGGCACCATCCGCAACTTCAGGTGAGTTATGCGAGTGTTGGTGTGACTTTAACCACCCACTCGGCAGGAGGAGTTACACGGCAAGATATTGATCTTGCAAAGAAAATTGACGAGCTGGTCTGTTGGCCGGAAGGCGTGGAGCCGCCTGCTAAACACGCTCTTTTTAAGCCAGAAACCTTGTAACCGCAGCCGTAACGACAAGCCTTGACTGAGGTCTACAAGATTGTACCGGACCCATGCTCTGCTAGTTAACTTTGCCTGCGCACTCTACCAGTGCACTCTATTAGTTCAGGGGAATGTCGTTGTTTGCTTTGTCGGACTGATAAAGTTTTGAAAGATCAGCGTATTGGTTTCTGATCAAATCTGCGCGTGTCTTGAGCGCTTGCGGGTCATCTGAATCTGCCAGCAGATCAAAGATACCCCGGCTAGTCCAGAATTCGTTTTCTGTTCGATAATCTTCTCTTCCGAACACTTCTTTGAGAATCTTAAGATCATGCGGAATGGAAAACTCGTCGCGCGAGTCTTGATAGCTGAAAAAATAGTAGAAGTTATCAAACCCGCACCAGGTGATTGCGGAGAGGCAAAGACTGCAAGGTTCATGGGTTGAGAGAAATATCAGATCCTGTGCGGCTGGGCGTGACTGGGCGGGTATTTCGTAATACTTTTTCAGCGCATGCATTTCGCCATGCCATAACGGATTTTCTATCTCGTTGTTTGTTTCAGCCAGGAAAGTGTCCAGAGAATCTTTGTGCAGCAATGCTGCACCAAAAATTTTATTACCGTTCGCAACACCCGCTTTGGTGAGTGGCAGGATATCTTTCTCTATGACAGTGAGCAGTCGCTCAGCCAGCGAATGATCTTGGTGCATGGCGTTTTCAGATTATCAGGATGGACGCAGTCTACCCTGTTTGCCGCGTGGGGTCTTGTTACCCGGCGTCGCTCAATGCGAGCTCTTTTATGTACTCGCGATAAGATTTCATCACGCGCTTTACATAAGTTTGTGTCTCGGGATAGGGGGGAATGCCGTCGTATTTATCTACTGCACCTGGTCCTGCATTGTAGGCCGCCAGCGCGAGAGATAAATTGTTATGATAGCGCGCTATAAGTTCTGATAAGTACCGGGTGCCGCCGCGCAAATTTTCGGCGGCCTGGAACGAGTCATAGACATCCAGCGATTTGGCCGTCGCTGGCATTAGTTGCATCAAACCCTCTGCACCGGCTGTAGAAACGGCAGTTCTGTCAAAGCATGATTCATTACGAACGACAGCTTTTACAAGCTTTGCATCAACGCTGTACTCTTTCGAGTATTGATCTATCAGCGTCTGGTAGGTGGCGGCTCGTTTTGCGAGTTTGTTTTTAGTCATGCCATGACAGCTTTTTGTAGCGGTCACTCGGCCCTTCACCTCTATTAGTTTGTATTTGGTGGAATCCTGGCTTGAAGGTGCAACATTGGTGAACCAGACTGTCCCGTCGGTTTCTTTGTAGACGTAGGTTTTCCCGGCAAGGGCGCTTTTACCAAAAGTTAGCAGTGTGAGCAGGCAGTAGATGATTAAATATTTTTGCACGGGTTCTATGTTAAAACTTGCCAGAAGTATATAGGGTAGCGTCTAAAAAAATAATGTGTGAGATCCGCTACAGTGATATTGCAATGCACAGACCAAAGTGCGCACTCGATAATCTCTCTTTTTCTGCAAAGCCGGTATTTCTTTATTGTGAACACACTGGCAAAATTCGTAGCCTTTTGAACCAAAGACCGTCAAAAAATTATGCCTGATGACAATAATTCGGCGCCTCTGAATGCAGAGAAAATTCGATCGGTTTGTTTATCGAATGGATGTGATATTGATGTGGTGGTGCTGCAGTCAGTTGAATCTACCAACACGTGGTTGATGCAGCGGCCGCAGAACGATGGCCAAGCTATAAACCAGGCTGCAGACAAGAACACAACCAACCGTACAAGCGTCCAATTGTGTGCCGCAGAGCATCAGACCGTCGGTCGTGGCAGACGCGGTAAAACCTGGCACACGCCGACGGCCGGTGTCACGTTTTCTATTCGAATTGACAGTTCAGCGCCGGTTGCCTCATTTAACGGCTTGTCTTTGCTTGTGGGTGCGAATCTGTGTGACCGGTTGCGTGCTGCAGGTGCGCAAGATGCGATGCTTAAGTGGCCTAACGATATACTGGTCGGTGATGCCAAGCTTGCCGGTATATTGATTGAAACCAGCGTGCAGTCATCATCTGCCGATAAGCCAGGCAACGGTGGTACTACCCTTGTTATCGGTATGGGTGTCAACTATCAACGCGGTGCGGAAGCCGGCAGCATAGATCAACGTAGTACTGATCTGTACGATATTTGTGCGGGTATACTGCCAGATCGTTCGATGCTGATAGGAGACATTGCAGCGCATGTAATTGCATCGGTGGAGAGTGATGTGCCGAGTGCGGTACGCGACCTGGCTGCTCACTGGTCGCGATATGATGCGCTGGCCAACTGCGAGTTAACCGTCTCCACACCCAATGGTGAAGCGACCGGTCTTGCGGCAGGTATAGATCCGACGGGCAGTCTGCTGGTGAGCGTTGACGGTGACACTGTCGCCTATACCTCGGCGGAGGTGTCCGTTCGGCGTGGGTGAGTCACCGGACTCGTGGCGCGCCGTATTTTGGCGTGACTGGCTCGGTGCCGCAGTAAGCAGTACCGGCCGGTTGGCTGTCGGGTTGATTGGGCAATTGATCGGGTAGTAACTCGGCTATCAAATTAGTCATTGGATTGGATAGAATTCACAGACTATGACGCACGATCTGTGAGCGCTGTGGTCTATTTCCTTGATTTGGCGCAGGCTTTTGGTTCTTATGCGGGTACCGTAGTTATAACCATCGCCATCTGCGCAATTTGGCCCTATCGCTTCCTGCGTATGAGTGAAACCGAGAACCAGTAAATGTCCCCGATCATGATAAGAAATTGTATCGCCAGTGCGATCGTGCTTGCCTTATCGGCTTGTGGTGGTGGCGGAGATAGCGATTCGTCTGGCGTTAACGGTGCTGGCTCTGGTTCTGGCGCTAATTCGACTGGTGGCAGTGCTGCGTCCGCTGGCTTGCAACTCAGTGATGGAGATGTGCTGGGTGGCGGCAATTCGGTAGTCAGGATTGACGTTGATGACGATTCCAATATTGTGCGGGTCGACAGTTCTATCCGTCGTCAGGGCAGACTGGAACAATGCAGTGGTCGGTTTGCCGATGACTCATTGACGGCTAGTACGCTGTTGGAAGCCTGCGTGTCGGGTCAGACAGGCTGTGCAGTTTCGTTTCAAACTTTTTCTGATCAGATTGAAGTGATTCCCCCTCCGCTGTATGCACCGGTAGGTGTTGAGTATGATCTAAGTCTGCTCAATCGTGACGGGTCAGTTACCGATCCGGTCACAGCGGTCTTCTGTTTTGATGTCGGTGTCAATTCACCTCCGGTGATAGCTGAGGATACGTTCCAGCTTACCTACCCAAGCAGAATAGAAAGAGGTGGAGTGCAGTATGGTGAGCGCTGTGAAAAGCTTGTGGGTAGCCAGGGTGTGTTGGCCAATGATGATGATGACGAACACATAACCAACAGCTGTTTGCAGGCCGAGTTAATAGAGTTACCGGTCTTTGCATCAAATCGTGCGAGCTTTGCGTCTACTTTTGGCGCAGACGGAAGTTTTGTTTATGAAGCCTTTGGTGATTTGCCTCCAGAAGACAGCGATGGCAGAACCTTTGACAGCTTCACTTACCGGGTAACAGACGGTGTTAATCCGCCCAGTGATCCTGTTCGTGTTGAGGTGGTATACACCACCGATAATTTAGCGCCGATAGCTCAGAACGATACATTCAATATTGCCGAAGACTCCGGTTCTCAAGTGTTATCGGTACTCGATAATGACACCGACCCGGATGCGCTGCCCTTAACCATTACCCGTATCGACAATGGCCCGGGTAATGGTGTTGCGACTATTCGTAATGGCATTCTTATCGAGTATCGTCCCAATGAAAATTTTTCAGGGCAGGATCAATTTACCTACACGATTGAAGATTCCGGTGGCCTGACGGTCACTGCCGATGTTGTGATTAATATTAGCAACGTTAACGATGCACCATTTGCACTAAACGATGCTGTAAGTACCAATGAAAACACTTCAATCGAGATAAGGGTAACGGATAACGATTCGGACCCGGAAGGCAGTTCGGTATCGGTGAGTTCTGTGGCTACCCCGCAGAATGGCACAGCTGTGGTGTCCGGTGAAGGCAGTGTGACTTATACGCCTGATCCCGGTTTTTCAGGGGCTGATTCATTCGAGTACACCATAACCGATGGTTCTGATACGGCGACCGCCACAGTCGTGGTTATGGTTGTGTCGGTTAATGTCGGGCCGACTCTCGCATCCGATAGCTTTTCGATTGTCGAGGGTCAGCCTGGCGTGTTTAATCTGCTGGGTAATGATTCTGACGATGATGGTGATCCGCTCAGTATCGTCAGTGTGACTGAACCTGACAATGGAACAGTGGAAATACTGCCATCAAACCAGGTTCTCTATACACCTGACGCGGGCTTTAGCGGGACAGACAGTTTCAGCTACACCGTGAGCGATGGCACGGTTGAATCGACCGCACAGGTCACCGTGAGCGTAGAATCCACTAACAGTGCGCCAACCGCCCAGGATGATTCGGTCAGTACCAGTGAAGATACTGAGATATTGATACCGATTCTTGCCAATGACAGAGATCCGGATGGAGATGATCTGGATGTTACTATTACTTCTGCACCGTCAAACGGGTTTGCCGCACTGCAGGGAGGCTCGGTTCTGTATACGCCGGCAACCGGCTTTTCAGGAATTGATGCGTTCGATTATACCGTCACTGATCCGGACGGTGAGTTC
The DNA here is from genome assembly GCA_964593315.1 of uncultured Granulosicoccaceae bacterium. Lineage (GTDB taxonomy): Bacteria > Pseudomonadota > Gammaproteobacteria > Granulosicoccales > Granulosicoccaceae. Next base: position 4,970 of record CAZQKJ010000097.1, on the reverse strand, counting down.
GCAACCGCCACAGTCACAATCATTGTGAGCGATTCCAATGCAGCGCCTATAGCAGTTGATGATTTTCGTTCTACTGAAGAAGATGACCCGGTTGCGATCGTCGTATTAGGTAACGATTCGGATGCCGATGGAGATTCACTGCAGGTGGCAGTAGAAAGCGCGCCGGCAAACGGTACGGCAAATGTGCTCAACAATGGCGCAATTGTCTATACACCAGACGCAGGTTTTACAGGCACAGATGAATTTACCTACTCTATTACCGATCCGAGTGGCGCTTCAGATACCGCAAACGTCATCGTCATTGTTAGCGCTATAGAGCCCGTCATACCTGTAAACACGGCACCGCAGGCGGCAAACGACGCAGTCAGTACTGCACAAGATACTGCGGTTGTAGTCGATGTGCTCGCTAACGACTCTGATGCAGACGGTGATGCGCTGACAATATCGATTAGCGAAGCTCCTGCCAGCGGCACAGTAGCCGTACAAAACGAATCTGTTTTGTACACACCTGCAAGCGGGTTCACAGGCACAGATGAGTTTGAATATACGGTTACAGATCCCTCGGGTGCGACAGACACTGCCACAGTATCGATCAGTGTTAGTAGTGTTAATGCTGCGCCGGTAGCCGGCGATGACTCAGTCAGCACCACTGAAGATGTTGCCATATTGGTTGCGGTACTCGATAACGACATTGATCCTGACGGTGATGCATTGAGCATTGATATAACCGGCGCTCCGTCTGATGGCACTGCCGTGGTACAGGGCTCAGATGTTTTGTATACCCCTGACAGTGGCTTTAGTGGCACCGATGAATTTATTTATACCCTGACCGACGATAGTGGTGAGACTGATACAGCAACAGTCACTGTGTTGGTGAGTGGTTTGGATAATGGTTCAAATGCCAGTCCAATCGCGGAAGATGATACGCGCATTACACAACAGGATGACGCCGTTAGTATCAATGTATTGGCTAATGATTCTGATCCCGATGGAGACAGCCTTTCTCTTGCAATTGTTCGTCAACCAGACATAGGTAGCGTGATGATCAGCGGGCAGGGTACGCGGATTATCTACACCCCTGCTACCGGCTTTATGGGTATTGACAGTTTTGATTATGAGGTTAGTGATGGCAACGGTGGAACTGCCGTTGCTACTGTTACAGTGACAGTAAGTGGCCTGAATGCGGCGCCGGTTGCGGCCGATGATCTGGCAGTGGTGCAGCAGGGAGTGCCGGCTCAGATAAATGTGCTGAGCAATGACACCGACCCTGATGCAGATAGGCTATCGGTGTCTATCTTAACTCCACCGACTCTCGGTGCGGCCCTGGTGTTGCCGAGTAATCAAATCAGCTATACATCTGATACCGCAGGTGCCGACAGTTTTGTCTATGTTGCGGATGACGGCAATGGAGCGACTGATACGGCGACCGTTACTATTACGGTGATAGCACCGACTTCACCCTGATTGCGCTTGACGCTCGACAAGTTCAGTCATGGAGCGTACCTAACACTTATTGAATCAATGAGTGTTAGGGCTCTAACCCGATAGTAAATGCGATCAAATCAAATCCTCGGACTGTGATTATCAGCAGGGTTATCAGCGCGGCTCCTCCGAGCAGATCCACTCTTTCACGTCGCTCAACCAGTAGCAGTTCAGATCCGTAGAGAATAATAGCCAGCACGACAATAAACACGTTGACGTTAAAAGTGCCGAATAGAGTGGGGCTCTTGGCGAATAGCAGTGCGCCCGCGATCAAAAAAAGTAGCAGCCAGTCGAAGGACGTTACTTTGAATTCTTCTTTGCGCCTGCCAGGGGAAAAGCGGATGGCGAGAAAAATAGCGATACACACTGCCAGATAGAAAAGTCCTTCGAGCAAACCTGCCCATTGGTGCTGCCAGGTTATGCGGTCAATAGTAGACAGGTAGATAACAAACACAACGGTGATGTAGATAATACCGCGTCGTGCATTCACTTTGAACGGTTGTACGTTGAACGTTTGCAGTATCAGCAACACCGCAAGCACCGCTGCGACGATGCCGAATTCTCTGGGGATTTCATTGATCCAGACTGCCAGCGCAATCAGGTAGCCCGGGATCGCGAGCTCAAGAAATCTTCTTGAACCGTGCATCAGTAGCTGGTTGCTCTCTATGATGGCCAAGCCGTTGGACAAGGCTTTAACGGCTCTGGCTTCACGTGGTCTGAAATTATGTTTCTCAGCCATGTTCAGCAGATAATAGGTGGCGGCACAAATCACGATATACAACGTTGTGATGATCCAGTCACTGGTATGTGTCAACCAGATGCCCATACACACCATCAGTGTGTGGATGCTGTAAATCACAACCACTGACTCTTTATGCTCGAAGCCTACTTCAAGTAGTCGGTGGTGCATGTGATTGCGAGTAGCGCGGAAGATGTTTGACCCTGACATCGCACGTTTTTTAAGGACCGTCAGAATATCAATGACGGGTAGCCCAAGCAGCAGCAGTACAACGGTCTTGCTGAGTTCGGCGTCTGTCTGTTCGACCAGTAGAATCGCCAGAAAGCCCAGTGTGAACCCGAGGAACTGACTACCACCATCCCCCATGAAAACTATTGCCGGATGAGTGTTATAGCGCAGGAATCCAACCAGCCCGCCGATAGCTGCCAGTGCGATAACAATGGTCAGGTTGTCGCCCGGAGACTGGTAGGCGATCAATGCGATAGCGCCAAGAGATATCAGTGTTTCACCACCGGCCAATCCATCGAGTCCGTCTGAGTGGTTAATCGCGTTGATGACCCCGATCATCGCAACCAGCGTGAAGCCTTGTAAAAACCAGGCTGGGAAATCGAAGCTAATGAAAGGCAGTTTGGTGACGTGCAAGCCACCCCAGAAGATCATTGGAATGACGGCGATTATTTGCCCGATAAACTTGGTGTAGTGCCCCATCTCGCGCTTGTCGTCCATAGCGCCGAATACCAGCAGCACGATGCAACCGAACAGGTAGCAGATAACCGTTTGGTTCAGATTGGCGAGTGTTAGAACCGGTATCAGTGCACCGATAATAATTCCCCAGCCACCTACCCGAGGGATCGGGGTGGCGTGAACCTTCCGGTCTTCATCCGGGTTGTCCATCATGCCAAGTTTGGGTGCAAGCCTCACCATGATTGGAATCACAGCAAGGCTGATCATGGTCGCAGCGGCTATAAGAAAAAGGTAATTCATAAATTAGGTATGACAGCAGCGCTGGCTAGGATTTCCAGTTATTGTTTTTTTGTTCATTGTTTTGTTAATTCTTCCGGTGCTGCTGATTCGACGGTTCAAGCATTGCCGCCAACAGAATAACCAGACAAAGGAAGAACAAGGGGAGTGTAGCATCGCAAGCGGGTATCGTCCCGTTGTTTACCCTGCCAGTGGTCGCAGTCACGCTGTGGCCTGTCGTTGCTACCCTGAGGCTGTTTCTCTATCTGAATCAGTTACTTTTAATCTTTATCCAATTGAAACTTTGCGGATCGAACTCAATTGTGCCGTCGGTGTACCTGGCTTTCAGTGGGTAAATTTCGGCCGTGGTGTTCCGAGCTTCCTGTGAATCTGCTTGCGTGGTGTCCGCAGATTTCGAGCTGGCAGGTATTTCGATAGTGCTGTCAGTATCCTCCCCCACGGCAAGAGTAGTGCCATCATCCCGGGTGTTGATCCTGAATTCGGCGATATCGAGCCTGGCTGCGGGCAGCGCAGTATAGCGGTCGCTGCGCTCGCGAAGTTCTGGCAATCCGTTCAGGATATCGGCCAGATACTGTCCGTAGCCACCATCTTCGGTGAACGATTTGGCATGCACCATAATGGGCATGCGACTGCCGAATTCGCTCAATTTACGCGGCTCAATATCGTTTTCAGTGAGCTGGCGGGAAGCACTTTTGTACTCACTGTAGGACAATGTTTCAAAACGATTTTCAGCAAAAACGATGGCGGCAGGACGTTGTTGATAGGTGGCGTAGACACCGTAGCCAAGTGCCGCGATCTGAACACAGGCAATCGCCGCCATATCAAACTTAAGGCTTTTTTTCCAAGGCCGGTAGAATCCGAGAGTGAGCGCTGGCCCGAGCACCAGATCAATAGGTGCGATGATCTTTAGGCCCTGAACACCGCCGTCCATAGTGAATAAATCACCCGGATACCACACCAGCCGCATGATCGCTGCCAATGCGATAAAGATGATCAGACTGATCCCGAAGTGAATGAAAAATGCCTGTTTAACGGATGGCAACTTCATGTCTAAGCCATTTGATAGAGTAAACAGCGGCAGTTGCAAACTTCTTTCCAGTCTTTATGCCAGTGCGCCTTTGCTTCGTTTTCTTGTGCACCAGGTCTGTAATTCCGCTGGCACCTGCAGACTTCTATGAATCAACACATCGAACCATGGATCGGTTTGGTCAGCATATTCTGGTTGAGTCGCCAACCAGGGTAATGGTTGGTAATTAAATGTATGCGCCTGTGTGACTCGACTTAAGCCGGGAGCATCAGCATTTCAAGCAGGGCTTTTTGCGCGTGTAGTCGGTTGCCAGCCTCTTGCCAGACAACACTCCCCGGACCATCAATCACTGACGCTGTGACCTCTTCTCCACGATGCGCTGGCAGGCAGTGCATGAAGATCGCATCTTTAGATGCGAGCTGCATCAGTTCATCGGTGACCTGATAGTTCTTGAGTTGGCTGGTCAGTGCAGCGGCATCAGCTTCCTCGCCCATACTGGCCCAAACATCTGTGACGATAGCATCGGCAGAATCGCAGGCGGCGGATACATCGTCGTATAACTCTGCGCTGGGCGCGCATTCATCCAGTAGCTGTTGATCGGGTCGCAATTCAGCCGGACAGGCAATGCGCAATTTAAAACCCAGTAGATGAGCAGTCTTCACGTAAGAGTTGCACATGTTATTGCCAGCACCCAGCCAGGTTATGGTAGCGCCTTCCACGCTACCTCGAACTTCATAGAAA
>CAZQKJ010000096.1:0-10623 GCA_964593315.1 uncultured Granulosicoccaceae bacterium | reverse complement strand
GTTTGGCAATTTGATGATGTTGGCGTCTGGTGTTTTTGCCAGATCGCCGAGCGCCTGCAGATAGTCCGTGGTTTTTTGATCATTTGGAAGCTGGTCGCTGAACACGGCCAGTATCCGTGCAGCTAAGGATATGTCCGCAACGTCTACGGTGATGTCAGCAGCTGAGCAAAATGCTCTGACGATCGGAAGTAGTGACAATGTGGCCAACGCCGGTGCTTCATCCGTGTTGGTGTAGAAAATTTTTGTTTTTTCAGACATGAAAGCTCTTCATGGACGTTAGGGACGCAATGCTATCGGTCCGGTGAGTTTTTGGGTTGAAAGTGTGCTTCGAGCCTATGGCTCGTATTGTATTCTTGCGTCGAATACGGACTGGTACTTACCAATAGAGAAAAAATGTGGTTTGGAATCAAAAGTCGAGTGAGATACCGTCAGAAAGATCATACTCACTAGTATAACCCAATTTATGTCAATCCGAGTAACAGGTAGTCGCTATTCTGACAAACCGTCGCCGTCCGTCAGTCTTTTGAAGTGCTCAAATCGACCTGCATCGATTGCCTTTTTTTCGATTGCGGTCTTCACTTTGCAGCCCGGCTCGTGGCGGTGGGTGCAGTCGTTAAACTTACATCCCATGGCGTGCTCTGCGATCTCTCTAAAGCCTGCTTGAATTTCGACACCCTCCAGATGCTCGAGTGAAAACTGCCGAACCCCGGGCGAGTCAATGATGGCGCCACCCGCGGGAAGGTCGTACCAGTTGGCGACCGTGGTCGTGTGGCGCCCAAGTCCTGAGTTGTCTGACAAAGCGCCGGTTTTGATGCTGTGCTCTGGCAGTAGTTCATTCAGTAAGGAGGATTTGCCGACGCCAGATTGGCCCACCAGAATCGAGACCTGATCGCGAAGCAGGTCGCGAACCGCACCCAGACCCATATTCTGCTTCAGGCTACAGCGGGCAACCGGGTAACCAATGCGGTTGTATAGTGTGTCAATCTGATCGGCGAGTTCTGATGTTTCGGTATCTAGCAAGTCGACTTTGTTAATCACTACAGCGAGTGCTGCACCGATGTTTTTAGCTGCTACGCAGTAACGATCAATCAGCAGAGTATCAAACGGTGGCTTTGGCGCTGTCACTACCACCAGCTGGCTGACGTTGGTGGCTATTGGTTTAGCGGCACCTGATCTGTCGGTGCGAGCCAGTGTGCCGGTTCTTTCGTGTACCGCGGTGACACGGGCATTGCCGTGTTCATGCGGCTGCCACTCGACCAGATCACCAGTGACAATCAAACCGAGTTTTTTTCTCGGTGTAGCGGAGATTTTATCACCGGTACTGGTGGTCAGAGTGAGCTCTGCACCGTGGTTTGCGACGACTCTCGCTGTGTTTACCGAATGGGTCATAGACCGGAGCATAGCGCGGCAGGGTTATCGTTGCATTGCGCTGCAAGCACTCTGGATTCTGCGCATGCGATGATGACGAGTGTTCCCGCCGGCATGGTGATGCATCCAGAGGTAAATTCGTCAGCATTGTGCACTGTCAGGTAAGGGATAAAAAGGTGATACGTGGCTATAATGTCGTCCAATCGCTGGCGCACGGAGTCGTGCCTTTCGTCTTGATTGTACGCTGCGAACCTAAACTTTATGCCGTGGAGTGACCGGATGACGCAAGTGAGCGATGAAAATCTGATTTGGATCGACCTTGAAATGACCGGTTTAGAGCCTGACCGGGATCAGATCATAGAAATCGCCACCATTGTTACCGATTCTAATCTGAATATTCTCGCTGAAGGCCCGGTGCTGGCGATTCATCAGCCAGATGAGGTTCTGGAGCAAATGGATGAGTGGAATACCACCCACCACACAAGCTCCGGGTTGGTTGAGCGAGTCAGAGCGAGTGATCAGACCGCAAGTTCGGCGGAACGCGCAACCCTGGATTTTCTTGCTGACTGGGTCAGGCCCGGAATCAGCCCGATGAGTGGTAACAGTATTTGCCAGGATCGCCGTTTCATGGCGCGCCACATGCCGCTGCTTGAGGAGTATTTCCATTATCGGAATCTGGATGTCAGTACTATCAAGATTCTGGCTAAACGCTGGGCGCCTGAGGTGGCCAGTGGCTTCAGAAAAGAATCCCAGCACCTGGCGCTGGCAGATATTAGAGACTCGATTGACGAGTTACGCCATTACCGGCAACATTTCTTCAGGGATGGTAGTTGATCGGCCCTTCCTGTGTGGCCGCTTTGATCATTATGTCCATTTTCCCGAATTTATATCGATATTTGCTTAAAATTGCTAAAAAAATGGGTAAGTTCAAGAACTTCTGTGGTCGCCGTTGTCATAGAGTTGTTGCCTGCTCCTCTGGCTCATATCTGGCTCATACGTTGCCCCGGTGGTTTGTAATACATGAGCGATAGGAACAGTGATCTGGAGCTTGTCAGGAAAGTGCAGGCCGGGGACAAGCGTGCATTCGATCTGCTGGTGCTGAAGTATCAGCACAGAATCGCAAGCCTGGTCTCCCGTTTCGTGCAGGATCAGCATGAAGCCCAGGATGTAACACAGGAGGCCTTCATAAAAGCGTATCGCGGACTGAAAAATTTCCGCGGCGACAGCGCTTTTTATACCTGGCTTTACCGTATTGCGATTAATGCCGCTAAGAACTATTTGGTCTCAGCGTCCCGCCGACCGACTGATGGTGGTATCAGTAGTGACGATGCAGAGTATTTCGATAGTGCTATAGGTCTGCGCGAAGTTGCCGATCCGCAAAGTGAGATGATGACAGATCAAATAGCAGATACGATAAGGGATGCTATGAATAATTTGCCTGCTGAACTTCAGACGGCAATCACACTCAGAGAGCTGAAAGGTATGTCCTACGAAGAGATTGCTCAGGTGATGGAGTGTCCAATCGGCACTGTCCGATCCAGAATTTTCCGTGCCCGTGGTGCGATTGATGAGCAACTTCGACCGCTGTTGGATAACACAGGTAAATTGTAGTTTTAGCTCTACACTGTCAGTAGCCAGCTTTATTAGAACAGCTTTATTTGACGATAATAAGTATGAATAAAAATCCAGATTCAATTTCAGACTCAATGAGAGAAGCGCTGTCAGCAATGGCGGACGATGAAATAACCGATCAAGATGAGTTTACCGAAGAGCAACTGCTTGAGATTATGTGCAGTGATCCGGAAGCGATTTCTGCGTGGCGCTCGACCCATCTGACCCGCGATGTATTGCAGTCAGACTATACAGGGCTGTTAAGTGCGGACTTTGCCAGTCGGGTCAGTGAACAGATTGCGAACGAAAAAGCACCAGGCTCTGAAGGGCTCGTATCGATTTCTGATGCGTTTCAGCGCAAGCAGCGACAAACACCGGCAGCCAACGCTGCAGGCAGACAGAGCCAAAGCACTGCGAGTCCAGCGCAAGTTACAGCAACTCGAGCTCAGGCTCGAGCTAATGTTGCGCCGATTGGAAGCCGAGCAAAATCTGCTAAAAAGCAAAACGCACCCTTCGCGATGTGGAAACCGGTTGCAGGTCTTGGTTTGGCAGCAAGCATTGCAGGTGTTGGATTGTTTTTTCCGCAGCTCTGGAAACCCGATCAAACCACTGGCAATGACGCACAGCTTGCGCTCGGCGTGCCGTCCTCGATTGCAGCTCCGGATGCGACATTAAGCCAGGACAACCCGTCGAACTTACAGACAGTGTCTTTTCAGCAGCAATCTGAGTCTCACGTCAGTGCTAACGGTCTGGGTCAGCTGGACAATACCGGGACACGGTGGCGAATGAATTCGCAGGTGCCGCGTAACAAGGAGATAGAGCAGCGTCTCAATGCGCTTCTTACTAACCACCTTGAAGACGCAAGTATGGGGCGTGTGCATGGAATGCTGTCGCACTCGAAAGTGGTGAGCTATGACGCCATGCCAGAGGAACAGGAAGACAACAACTAGTGGTAAAACGCTTCATTAGGTCTGCTCGTGCAACGGCCCGCTCTGAGTTGCATGCAGCAGCGGCTGCAACACTGTTATTAATCAGTGTGCCTGGCGTTTCTGTGGCTGAAAAAGCTGCAACCGGTCGGGAGCTCATCGAGAATATGTCGGTGGCTATGCAGGACCTTACGTACTCTGGCACCTTTATATATGCGCATGACGGCGATGTAGAAACCATGCAAATCGATCACAGCAAGGTCGATGGGATCGAGTACGAAAAACTGTTTTCCCTGAATGGCGAAGCGCGGGAAATTGTCCGTACAGCAGAGAACGTCGTGTGTGTCTGGCCTGGCACCAAAGCTGTCGCGGTGTATAAAGCCAATCCCCGTACACCGTTCCCGGAATTTGACGCCGAGCAGCTCGCTGTGTTGGCAAAATGGTACCAGTTTGAGCGAGTTGGCAAGGACAGAGTAGCGGATCGGAAGGCTAATATCGTCGACATCATGCCCACAGATAACTATCGCTATGGGTACCGATTGTGGGTAGATGCCGAGACATCGTTGATACTTCGATCAGTGATGAGTGATAACGACGGCAGAATTATTGAACAGGTGATGTTTACCAATATCGAGTACCTGGATTCAATTCCGTTAGATCAATTTCAGGTTTCTTCATCTGGAGATCGGATGGAGTGGAGTCTCGGTGCAGACAAACCGCTCTACGGCACTCAGCCGGAAACCGATATACCCAGCATTGACGGCGTAACAGTACCTGGTGGCTTTGATGTCGTTTCCGACGGAGTTATAGAGCTTCCAAGTCAGTCTGTTGTCAGACGAATCACCTACGCAGACGGCCTTGCTTCTCTATCTGTCTATGTAGCGCCCACATCCGGTACAGACAGCTTCCTTGAAGGCATGGGTGGCATGGGAGCGGTACATGCCTATGGTGCCATGAAAGGCAAATGGCACGTGACTGTAGTGGGCGAGGTGCCAGAGGATACCGTTGAGATGCTCGGGAAAACTCTGAAGCTCACCGGTTTGTAGTGCGTTTGGATTCTGTTCACCGCAGACGGCTGGTAGTAGTTTCGCGATCCCCGGACCAACTGTATTGTCGGGTAGAGTCCCCGCCCACACCCAACGCCTCTGCAACCATTAGCCCTGCAGCCAGTAGCCTTGCAGCAATGGGTCGTGCCCAAAGCGGCGTGCACAGCAAACCCGATACTCCCGATTGCAACATGGGTTGTTTGGGGTGCAGCTGCACCTCCAGTGACCGGAATGCTGGTCTGATGCGCCTGCCGGCTCGACTTATAGACCCGGCACCTCACTCGATTGATGAGGGAGATAGTTTCCAGCTCGAAGCGCCGGGCACGATGCTGATAGCCCTGTCATTGGCAGTTTACATCCAGCCAGTCGTCCTTATGCTATTATTCAGTGTTGGCTGCAGTGTGCTGTATCCGGAGCGCGAGTCCATGGTTATTGCCGGGGCCGTGGCGGGTTTGGTTACAGGTCTCGGTGCAGTAGGGCTGTTTGGCGATGTTTTTCGTCAGTCAATACTTACTCATCTGGCAGTCCGCGACGAGCCTTAGTGGTTTCCCTGGTTCGTCATGACGTATGCAGAAATTTCAGCTTGATGTGGCGTTCCCGGTGGAACCATTATTGAAGGTAAACCTTTTTCAGGGCGGCGCACTTGCAAGTGAACACATTGAACAGGACAAAACTATGAACGCTGACTCGCGGCCATTGCTGTTTGCCAAAACAACTTTCGTGAAAATGGCCCTATTGATGGTCAGCTTGTGTTGGTCTCTAACCGGTCGTGCGGATCTGCCTGACTTCACTACATTGGTTGAACAGAACCACATGTCGGTAGTCAATATCAGTACCACCAGTGAAGTCGAACGATCCACAACCGGCCCCGGAGTACCGGGTGAAGACAGCCCGTTCGGAGAATTCTTCAGAAAGTTTCTGGAAGAGCAGCAGCGCAATGGGCCTGGCGCGCAGGATCAGAACTTTGCACCGGACACCTTCGGTTCAACCGCCGACTATCACCTGCGAACCCAGCAGGGCGATGCGAGCTCACTTGGCTCAGGGTTTATTGTTTCTTCAGACGGATTTGTACTGACCAACAACCATGTCATTGAAGGCGCGGAGGAGATCATCGTCAGGTTGCATGATCGTCGTCAGTTCGTTGCCGAGTTAATTGGCCGCGATCCCAACAGTGATGTCGCGGTTTTGAAAATTGATGCCACTGATTTGCCTGCAGCGAAAATCGGTAAATCCAGCGAGCTTGCGGTGGGTGAATGGGTGCTGGCAATCGGATCGCCGTTTGGTTTTGACTTCTCTGTGACCGCGGGGATTGTCAGTGCCACCGGGCGTTCGTTGCCGCGTGAGAACTATGTACCTTTTATACAGACCGATGTGGCAATTAACCCGGGTAACTCAGGTGGTCCGCTGTTCAATCTCGATGGAGAAGTAGTCGGAATCAATTCGCAGATATATAGCCGCACTGGCGGGTTTATGGGTTTGTCATTCTCTATTCCGATAGAGATGGCGGTGGATATAGCAGATCAATTAAAAGAATCCGGCAAGGTCTCTCGTGGCTGGCTGGGTGTGATTATTCAGGAGGTCACACGTGATCTTGCTGAAGCCTATTCTATGGATATCGCTCACGGTGCGCTGATTTCACGAATCTTGCCTGATAGCCCGGCTGCCGCCTCAGAGCTGCAGGTGTCAGACATTATCGTCGGGTTCAATGGTGGCTATGTCGATAAATCAAGCTCTCTGCCTCCGTTGGTGGGGCAGGTGCGTGCTGGCCGAGAAGCATCGGTAGATGTCATTCGCAAAGGTGAGAGAAAAACCCTGAGTGTGCTCATTGGTGAGCTACCGGGCGCGAATGAGCTTGCGAGTGCCGGCAGACCCGACTCGTCCAAAGTCGATAACAAGCTGGGTATTGAAGTCGTGCCGGTCACTGATGAGCTGGCAGAAACACTTGAGCTCGAAGGTCTGGGGGTTCTGGTAATGGATGTCGGTGAGGGTCCCGCGGCGCTAGCCGGTGTGCGCGCAGGGGATGTGATCACGATGGTCGATAGCAGCTCGGTGGCATCGGTTGAGGAATTCGAAAAAGCCATGGAAGAAGTAGAGTCCGGATCGAGCATTGCGGTGTTGGTTCAGCGTGAGCAAGGACCCATATTCCTCGCGATGACGGTGGAATAGACAGAACTGCGGCCAAAACCACCACTCTCAAATGTCTCCCGACGTTGACCGGGTCGTACTGACGCTCTATACAAGGCATAATTGCGGCTTGTGTGAAGATATGCAGGTGACGTTGCACGATTTTGCCGCCGAAATGCGTTTTGATGTGCAACCGATTGATGTCGACACAGACCCTCTCCTGGTGCAGCAATACAATGAGCTTGTACCAGTTTTAAAGCTTGGCGAAAAAACCATTTGCCACCATTTTTTTGATCGCCAGGCGCTGGTTCAGGCGCTCGACGCGGAGCGTTCCGTCAATTGATTCAGCAGTCTAATATAAGAAACTTCTCCATTATTGCTCACATCGATCATGGTAAGTCGACCCTGGCTGATCGGTTTATCCAATACTGTGGAGGTCTGGATGACCGAGAGATGTCAGCGCAGGTGCTCGACTCGATGGATCTTGAGCGCGAGCGTGGTATTACTATTAAGGCGCAGTCGGTATCACTTGAGTACACCAATAAAAAAGATGGTGAGGTCTACCAGCTTAATTTTATTGATACACCCGGGCATGTAGATTTCTCTTATGAGGTGTCCAGATCGCTGGCTGCCTGCGAGGGCGCACTGCTGGTCGTGGATGCATCGCAAGGCGTTGAAGCCCAGAGCGTTGCCAATTGTTATACCGCGATTGAACAGGATCTTGAAGTCATACCGGTATTGAACAAGATTGATTTGCCAGCTGCTGAACCTGAACGTGTGGTGGATGAGATTGAAGAGATCATCGGTCTTGAAGCACATGATGCCGTGCTTTGCAGCGCCAAAACCGGGGTAGGTATTGACGAGTTACTAGAGATGTTGGTTGAACGTGTGCCACCTCCTGAAGGAGAGCCTGATCAACCTCTGCAGGCACTGATCATAGACTCGTGGTTTGATAATTTTGTAGGCGTTATCTCTTTGATACGCATCATCAGCGGTTCGGTAAAAAAGCGAGACAAAATAAAAATCATCTCTACCGGCAGAGCTTTTCAAACAGACTCTGTTGGGGTGTTTACACCTAAAAGAACGGAAACGGATGCTTTACGTACCGGGCAGGTCGGATATATTATCGCTGGTATCAAAGAGATTGATGCCGCCCGTGTTGGCGATACAATTACCCTTGAAAATGATCCCTGCGAAGCCGCGCTTGATGGATTCAAGGAAGTACAGCCCAGGGTTTTTGCAGGCTTATATCCGACCAGCTCAGATGACTACGAATCCTTTCGCGATGCACTGCAAAAGTTAAGACTCAATGATGCGGCACTTGCCTATGAGCCAGAAACCTCCGAAGCGCTTGGATTTGGTTTTCGCTGTGGCTTTCTCGGAATGCTGCACATGGAAATTGTGCAGGAACGTCTTGAGCGTGAATACAATCTTGATCTGATCACCACAGCGCCAACGGTAATTTATGAGTTGCTCGATACCAATGGCGAGATTTCATACATCCATAATCCGTCGCAGTTGTTGCCACCGAATGAACTTGAAGAAGTGCGTGAGCCGATCATACAGGCTAATATTCTGGTGCCTAACGAATACTTGGGTGACGTGATTACCCTGTGTGTTGAAAAGCGCGGAGTGCAGAAGGATATGCTGTACGTGGGCCGCCAGGTATCGTTAACCTATGAGCTGCCACTGAGTGAAGTGGTACTGGATTTCTTTGATCGCTTGAAATCGGTCAGTCGCGGCTTTGCCTCTTTCGACTACAGCTTTTTGCGTTTTCAGTCTTCGGAGCTGGTGAAAGTCGATATTCTGATCAACGGTGATACGGTAGATGCGCTGGCACTGATAGTCCATAAGGAGCGTTCGCAGGCGCGTGGTCGTGAATTGGTTGAGCGTATGAAGGATCTGATACCACGGCAGATGTTTGATGTAGCTGTGCAGGCGGCAATCGGGAATCATATAATTGCCCGAAGCAACGTTAAGGCGCTGCGTAAGAATGTGACTGCCAAATGTTATGGCGGTGACATAACACGTAAGAAAAAGCTGTTGGAAAAACAAAAGGCTGGTAAGCGGCGCATGAAGCAAATCGGTCGAGTAGAAATTCCTCAAGAGGCGTTTCTGGCAGTGCTGCAGGTAGACAATAAATCTTAGTGGTATAGCGGGTATAACAGGGTGCTGTAACAAATTATGAATGTAGATTTTTCTCTTATCTTGGTTCTGCTGGTGTTGTTCTGTGGCGTGATATGGGCGCTTGGCGCCATCATGGGCAAGAGTGCTTCATGGCCGGTTGAGTATGCACGATCTTTCTTTCCCCTGTTGCTATTGGTACTGGTGTTACGCTCGTTTATTTTCGAGCCGTTTCGAATCCCTTCAGGCTCAATGAAGCCGACTTTGCTGGTCGGAGATTTTATTCTGGTGAATAAATTTTCCTATGGCATTCGATTGCCGGTTATTCACAAGAAAATTCTCGACGTCAATGATCCTGAGCGTGGCGATGTAGCGGTCTTCAGATTCCCGCGTGATCCTAACCTCGACTACATCAAGCGTATCGTCGGGTTGCCGGGAGATCATATTCAATATCGCGACAAAACCCTGACAGTGAATGGCGTGGTAGCGGCGCAGGGTTTGATAGGGGAATACGATGATCCGGACGGCAGTCGTGAAGACATCATAGAGAAGACCGAAACACTTGGAGAGCTTGAACATCAGATCCTGATCTCAAATTCGCGCAATAACGGTGGGGAAATTGATTTCACTGTACCCAAGGGAACGTATTTTGCTGTGGGTGATAACAGGGACAACAGCAACGATAGCCGATACTGGGGCCCTGTACCCGAAGAGAACCTGGTCGGTAAGGCATTTCTCGTCTGGATGCATTTCAACTGGGACAACGGCGGTGTGCGGTGGAGCAGGATCGGCGATCGAATAAACTAAGAGAGAAATCATGTTTAAGTGGCTCGCAACAATGGCGATTATTGGTGTTATCGCTGTAGTCGGTATTCAGATGGTGCCGGTCTATATTCAAAACCACGCAGTCAAGAAAATTGCCATGGATGTAGTATCCGACGCTGAGCTTGCCAACAAACCCAAGCGTGAACTTCTGGCACAGGTTCAAAAGCGATTCCTGAACAACGATATACGCAGCCTCAAGCCTCAGGACATCATCACTATCAATCGCGATAACCGCGGCGCACTGGTCATGGATGTCAAGTATGAGGAACGCCGAAAATTGTTGTACAATCTGAACATCGTCGCAGCCTTCGACGACCAGATAACCAACTAGAATTGAATCCGGAAAAACTCCTAACCAAAAAGCTCGATTATACTTTCACTGATCCCGGGCTTCTGCAGTCAGCGCTCACGCATCGAAGTGCCGGTGCGCGAAATAATGAACGGTTGGAGTTTTTAGGCGACAGCGTTCTAAACTTTGTTGTCGCATCTGAAATTTATCGTCTTAAACCTGCTTACCGCGAAGGCAAGTTAACACGCCTGCGTGCCACTTTGGTATGCGGTGATATGCTGGCTGAAATAGCGCGCGAGCTTGAACTGGG
>CAZQKJ010000095.1:0-10650 GCA_964593315.1 uncultured Granulosicoccaceae bacterium | reverse complement strand
GCCGTGGCACCTCCGACCGCAGCAATCTCAACCGGCGCCACATCAACACCTACACTGAGCTCGTCGGCAATCTTAACCGCTGAAGGCCTTTCATTAATGCCAGCACCATACTTACCGGCACTATTTTCACGTGTGAATGCAGGCATTTCGTTGGCCGCCGCATTTGGCACAGCACTCTCGGTATCTGACAAGCGATCCAGATAAGTATATTGCTCTGACGCCTCTACCTCTTCTATTTGCTCAACACCGCGCTCGGTCTCTACCAGTGTGTATTGCTCATCAGGCAGACGCGAAAGAAAAAGTATAAAACCAAAAATAAACCCGACCATGATTCCAATGGTCAGAACCATCCACCACTGTCCGATCCCTCGCTGCGACGCGTGGCTTTTCAGACCTGTCATTGTCATCTTCGGCGATTGTCGATAGTTCATTGGATTCACTTCACTGTATGAAAGTTGCCTGCCACCCGAAATGCCCGCGGAAATAAGGTCCCAATGCGTGCATCTGAGTGAGTACGTATCAATGCCCTTAGTACACAGAATAGAGTATTTGCTGCAAGCTACAGACCTGAATGGCATTTTGCGCCTCAAGCCCAGAATGCGTACTTTAATACCTGTTTTGCCAATTTTCAATTACCAGTCAATCGCTTATCGCCACTTTCTACTAAAAAGCGTTAAGTATTTCGGCAATAGTTGTTGACAGTGCAGAACATCAGAAGCATTGCTTTGAGTTATGACCTATCACTGCAAGCACAACATCTGGGCTAATGAGGTTTGGCAGTCACAACATGTCGTAGGGGTCCACATCGAGAGACCACTTGACCCTGCGCGACTCTGGCAGCGTTTCAAGGCCTGGTCTGAGACTGGCTAATAATTTGTGTAGCGGATTTCGATGTTTTGAAATCAATAGCAGCTGGGCGCGGTAACGTCCTGCCAATCGCTCCATTGGCGCGTGCGCTGGCCCAAATACCATCACCTCTTTTTTTATCGTCTCATCCGCACCGGTTATCGCCGCAATCATCCCTTGCTTAACCGTGGCAAGATACTGCCGGGCCCCGTTTTTATCGGTCGATTCTGCCCGCAATAAGGCAATGTGAACATAGGGTGGCAAGCTGGCTGAATCTCGCTCATCAAGTAAGCATCGGGCAAATCCGGAGTAACCACCGGTTAACAGGTTTTGCAAGAGTGCATGCTCCGGATTTTGCGACTGCACCAAAACCGTACCCCGCTTTTCTGCCCGCCCTGCACGACCGGCAACCTGCAGAATCAACTGGCCCATCTGCTCTACAGACCGAAAGTCAGAGCCAAACAAGCCACGATCGGCATCGACAATACCCACCAATGTGACATTCGGAAAGTTATGACCTTTGGCAAGCATCTGTGTACCCACCAGTATCTGTGATGCACCACTGGCAGCTTCTGCCAGATGTTTTTGTAACTCACCTTTGCGCCGGGTGCTGTCACGGTCAATACGCAGCACTTTATATTGTGGGAACTTCTCAGTTAAAAACTCATCGATGCGCTCAGTACCCAACCCGACATTAATCAGCTCTCTTGCATCACAGGCACTGCAACTTACGGGAATCGCACGCTCATCTCCACAGTGATGACAACGCAGCCGACCTGAATAAGAGTGGACTGTCATGTGGGCATCACACTGGTCGCAATCTGCAATATTTTTGCAAGTCTCGCACATCAGTACCGGTGCGTAGCCGCGCCGATTAATAAAAACCATCACCTGCTCACCACGCTCAAGTACCGTTTGCATTCGACTGAGCAACTGAATAGATAACCCATTCTCCACTGCCCCGCCCTTGCTATCGACAAGGTGCATAGACGGCAATACTGCACCTGCGGCACGGGCACGCAGATAAAGCGTTTCAGACAGACCTTTCTCAGCGTTATAAAGAGATTCAAGCGACGGTGTAGCGGACCCCATCACCAAAGGTATATTGGCCTTTCTGGCTCTTACCAGCGCCAGATCACGAGCCTGGTATCTAAATCCGTCCTGCTGCTTAAGAGAGCCATCATGTTCTTCATCGATAACAATAAAACCGAGCTTTGGCATCGGCGTAAAAACCGCAGAGCGAGTACCGATTAAAACATGAGCACTACCATCCGCCGCGGCATGCCAGGCGAGCATACGCTCAGTATCATTGAGACCGGAGTGCAGCACCTCTACCTGACAATTGAGTGCAGTTCTGAATCGTGCAAGCAGTTGCGGCGTCAGTCCAATTTCTGGAAGCAATACCAACACCTGCTTACCGGCTTTAATTACTGAGCGCGCTACATCAAGATAGACCTCGGTCTTACCACTACCGGTGATGCCGTCAATAAGAGCACAATAATATCGATCAAGATTCGCGTGAATCCGATCTGACGCAAGCTGCTGTTCGTCATTTAGCTCTACCGCTGCGACCGATGTTGTCGGGTCGTACTGACGCCAGACTTTGGCGACCAGACCTTTGCTTATCAAAGGCTTCATGGTTGTCGACCAACGACTGTCGAACAAGCGGCACTCAGAAGCTGCAACGGCACTATCAGCACTACGTATAAAATCAAGCAATGCAGACTGCGCCGGCGCACGTTTGATAACCGTTGTCGACAGTCCGGATTCCGTTAATGCGTACAAGCACGGTCTCTCAACTTCGGTACCCGAGCCTTTGCGCAACATAGCAGGCAGAGCAGTAGCAAATGCCTCACCAACCGGGTGGTGATAATAAGCCGCAGCCCACTCAATCAGCTCAACGATGTCTGCCGGTAAAATCGGCTGCCGATCGAGCAACTCGGTTATGCGTTTGAGCTTCGATGCTGCTACTGATGATTCCCCGGTGCCCGTGACCACACCGACTTTAGAACCTCTTCCAAACGGAATGGTCACTCGGCAGCCTGGCAGATAGTGAGCGATATCTCCGTCTGGCAGGTAATCGAATGTACGTGACAAAGGAATGGCAATGGCGACTTTTACCGTTGCAAGCTCAACACTCTCTGTCAGATTGGGCCAAAGCTCACCACTCTGATCTTGCATTTAATCAACTCAGCCTGTGGATAACTCTGTGGAAAAAATAAAATCAAGGGCTAATTGTTCGCAGCGCATCATCATACTTGGTTTTAACGATCAATTATGAGCCATCTAAAACAGCAAATATTCCAGTGACTTAATAACTATTTATAAAATTAATTTGATTTTACCAATCAGTTCAGTTAATCCATTGAAAACTCAGCACCTATGTGCATAAGTCAGGAAGACACAACAACTTGATGCATAAATGCTACACCTTAACGAGCTCCATTTAAGCTTCAGAAACCCTGTTTTCAAGCCAGTTTTTCCTGGCAAAAACACTTTCTTCAACACTCACTCACATCATAAACTCAACATTGAGTACTACGGTGCGTCAATTACTCGACAACTGTTTATCGCGACTCAAAAGTAGCGATTCACTTTACCTTAAGTCGGGTAGCTGCAATTTTATTAGCCTGCTTATTTCGCTGGAATCGATGATTCAGTAGACTGGGCAGATCAAGTTAATCCACTGTGAATCTATGAAATATCTGGGCGACTCAGACTACCAACACGGCACCCCGCAACGTCTGGGAGTGTTGCTTGTCAACCTGGGCACGCCTGACTCTACAGATGTTCCGGATGTCAGGCGTTATCTGAAACAATTCCTCAGTGACCCAAGGATTGTCGAGGTGCCACGCGCACTGTGGTGGCTGATACTCAACGGCATCATACTCAGAATCCGGCCGGCAAAAACCGCTGAGGCCTATCGTTCGGTGTGGGACGATGAAGAAGGCTCACCCTTGATGAGCATCAGTAAAAAGCAGACTGCAGCGCTTGAAAAACAGTTAGCCGATGGACTGAATGCGAAAGTCGTACTGGCGATGCGCTACGGCAACCCGTCAGTTGCAGATGGGCTCACTGAACTTCGTAGTGCGAATGTCAGAAGACTGATCGTGTTACCTATGTACGCCCAATACTCAGGCTCAACTGTGGCATCTGTCTTTGATGAAGTGGCCTCCAAGCTGAGTCGCCTGCGCTGGCTACCGGAAGTTCGGTTCATCAATCAGTTCTTTGATGACGCAGCCTACATTGAAGCATTGGCCCAGTCCGTTAGAAATCACTGGCAGGAACACGGCAAAGCAGAGCAGCTGGTGATGTCATACCACGGCATCCCACAGAGGTATAGAACGGCAGGTGATCCGTACTTTTGCCAATGTCAGGCAACCTCAAGATTACTTGCTGATCACTTACAACTGAGTTCAAACGAATATCAGGTCGTGTTTCAATCTCGCTTTGGTAAAGAGCCCTGGTTGCAACCGTACTGCGATGAAACATTAAAAGCACTACCGGCAAAAGGTGTAAAAAGCATCAACGTTATATGTCCCGGGTTCTCAGCAGATTGCCTTGAGACCATAGAAGAGATCGATGAAGAAAATCGTGACTACTTTATGGAGGCCGGTGGTGAGGAATTTAGTTATATACCTGCGTTAAACGATATGCCCATGCACATCGAAATGTTGGCTTCACTGGTGACACGGCACAGTCAGGGATGGCCCGAAGCCGAGAATATAAATATCAATGACCAGGCGGCACTTGCCGCATCAAGAGATCGCGCACTGGCCTTGGGTGCCAGTGCCTGATAATCGGGTCAGGTGCGTCGGAGGCTGCTCTTCCATTTGAAAACCCGGTAGACAAACAACGGGTTGCCAACGATGTAGCGACGCCACAACCGACCGGGCTCAAGGTATAGGCGATACATCCATTCGATACCTATCTTACGCATCCACATAGGTGCACGTTTTTTATCACCAGAGTAAAAATCGAACAAACCACCCACCCCGATCAACAAGTTGGCATCTATTTTATCTATATTTTCATGGATCCATTTTTCTTGCCGTGGTGCACCAAAGGCCACAAGCAGCACATTGGGCTTAGTGCCATTTATCTGCCCGATAACCTCATCAGTTTCCGGCCCCGGTTCAAAGTAGCCGTGGTGATCACCCACTACCTGAATGCCCGGGTAGGTCTCTCCAAGCTTCGCTTTCATGCGCTCTGTAACACCCGGGGCTGCACCAAGCAAAAAGAACCGGAAATCTTTAGCCGCTGATATTTCCCACATCTCGGGCAGTAAATCCGTCCCGTTCAGATTGGCTTTCAGTCGCTCGCCAATCAAACGACAGGCAATGTTAATCCCGGCACCGTCCGGCAGAACAATGCTTGAAGAATTGAGTATGTCCCGATACGAATCATCTTTGCAGCTGATATTCAGGCAATCGGCATTGATGAACGACACGCTTTGTTTGTCACCACTGATGATGACCTGCTCCATCACCTCCAGAGCTTCCGCAAGGGAGATGCTGAGGAAATTCACATCAAGCACATTCAGCTTGTTAGCGTTATCCATAGCAACCATCGAAAAGTTCATCGACATTAACTGTGGTTAATCCCACACCACAATGAGCAATAGAAAATACTGATCCATTCAGACCCTGCTGCAAATACAAGTTGTTACGACTAAATCCCATGACTGTTAGCTACGCGCCGCAAACAACAGATTGCGGTACAAATAAATCACGCGGAACTACAAAGAGTGTCGGGGCACTATTCGATACAGATGGGCCGAATACAGATCTGCCTGGTACTGACCAACCAGCCAAACAGTTGGAAACAGTTTGCCCAGACCGGCAACCAGATCGGCAAACGGAGGCGGGTTTTTCATTGGAATCGAACATTTTTAACTCTGTTTTCTTATCTTGTCCAACAGACAACCATTAACACTGACAAACCACAGCAAGTGCGAAGACACCTGAGCAATTGTCGCTGTCATACAATCTCCATATCCTATCTCATTGAGTGTTAACGCTCCATTGCATACAGGACAACCGCCAGCTCTTGCAAAAGACATGCAGCCCCATGCATTGGCGCACGATCGTTTTTCATTGGCAAGCCAGGGTCAAAATATTCGTTCGATTATCAGGAAACGCCACTGAATCAATAGACAAATGCCCGGTTATTTCAGCTATGTCAGGTTTGAACAGAGTCCGTGGCACTGTTAAGTTTGTCAGAGCTTAATCGACTACGGTCCCCAACAATGAATTACACCCCTGAAAGCCTCACCCGGCTGGCAAGCTTTATTTTAACCGGCTTTGGCTGTAATTCTGATGAAACAAATATTGTCGCGACTCATCTGATAAAGGCCAATCTCTCAGGTCACGATTCACACGGCATTGGCATGCTGCCGATGTATGGCCTGCAGGTGGCTGATGGCAACCTGGTACCCAACCAGACTCCCGATATTCTGCCCGCCGCAGGCGCTATCACCATGGTTGATGCGAAGCACGGATTCGGGCATCGCATGGCCTTACTGGCACTCGATGAGGCTATTGAGAACTGCCGAATTAATAAAGTTGCTGTACTGGGTTTGCGTAATAGCGGACATGTATCTCGCACCGGTCATTACTCAGAATATTGTGCTCAGAAAGGCCTGATTTCTCTTCATTTTGTTAATGTTTGGGGCCATGCACCTATCGTGGCGCCTCACGGCAGTTGCCAACCCGGATTCTCCACAAACCCTATCAGTATAGGCATTCCGGTTGATGGTAAAGCCAAACCCATGCTGGATCTCGCAACCAGTACCGTGGCATTCGGCAAAGTTCGAGTAGCTCATAACAAAGGCGAAAAAGTACCGCACGGTTGGGTTATCGACGATGCTGGTGCACCGACTGATGATCCGTCTCCAATGGCTTTAAACAGATCCGGAGCGTTGACAACATTCGGTCAGCACAAAGGTTCCGGGCTTGCGATATTTGTCGAGCTACTGGCAGGTGCAATTGCCGGAACCGAAACGGTAGCACGTGGCACACAATTGCCTAACGGCGTGTTCAACAATATGTTTTCCATATTGATAGATCCCACCGCATTCGACTCACAGACTGAAATCGAAGCACGTGTACTGGAGTTTTATGAGTCAATAAAATCGAGTAAACCGGCCAGCGGTGTCAATAAAGTACTGTTGCCCGGTGAGCCTGAGATTATTTGTCAAAAGCAGCGCGAAGTCGAAGGTATCTATGTTGATCCCGAGACTATCGATCAGCTCATGCAGACTTGTCAGAATTTCACATTGAATGTCGCAGAGGCGCAATCAATATTGCAGACGGCAGACCAGGGCTGGTGAGTTTTGGATGGCGTACATGCCAACAGCACGGATTCGCCATACAGGGTGCTTTGCGCCTTTTTATTGTTGATTTTCATGCCTTTGAAGCCACAGCAGCATAGTCGGCGCAGGGTTTGCTATTTCAGCTCGGTAAGCAATCATGTCTATATCAAGTTTTTGTAGGATAATGCTGCATGGTACTTTCGCTGTCGCGGTTATACGCTACAACGATACAGTTTTGACTTTCGCAAACTTGAGATAATTCATCGTTTGGCCACCAAGACCCTCAACAAGCCCTCGCGCAGCGTGACAGCATGACAACCATGCTGGTGGCGTCTAGCGGCGGACATTTCACGCAGCTCTCGGAACTTTGGCCGCGTATCGAAGGTGTGGACAAAGACTGCGTCTGGGTGACGTTTGATTCTCCACAAACCCGCTCCATGCTGAAAGAACAGCAGGTTGAGTATGTGCCATACATCAGACCAAGAGGGCTTGGCTCGGTGTTGCGCAACGTCCCGCAAGCTTTCAAACTGATCAGAAAATACAATGTTGATACTGTCATCAGCACAGGCTCAGCTATCGCACTGGCGTATCTTCCTTACAGCGCAGTACGTGGGATATCGACCCACTACATTGAATCAGCCACCCGCGTAGAAGGCCCATCTGTTACCGGCAAGGCGCTGGCCAGGGTACCGGGCATCCAGCTTCATAACCAACACGAAACCTGGGCCAACGAGCAATGGAAATTTCTGGGCTCAGTGTTTGACGGCTTCGAAGCAGTGCCACTCAGCCAGAAACCACAGTCTATAAAACGGGCTGTAGTATCAGTGGGTACTATGGAGGACTACAGCTTTCGTGATTTCTTTGTGCGTCTTGCAGATTACCTTTCCGGTGCAGAGTCAGTGCTGTGGCAAACCGGCTCAAGTGACGTGAGCGATCTTGGCATTGATGGCAGAGAAGTCGTACCCGCTCATGAGCTCGAACAAGCTATGCGGGAAGCCGACGTCGTCATTGCTCATGCAGGGACCGGGACTGCATTAACCTCTTTGCGCATGGGCAAGCGCCCGATTCTCGTGCCACGCGATAGTTCACACGGCCAGCACATTGACAATCATCAATTCCAGACAGCTGCACTGCTCGACAACATGGGCCTGGCCCTGAGCAGAAAAGTCGAAGACCTGAGCAAAGAAGATCTACTTGAGGCTGCAGGCTTTGAAGTGACCTGCAGCGAGTCACAGAGAATTCTGCGACTCTAGAGACAACAGGGATATGCCGCTAAGCGTGTAATGACGCTCAGGTTATCTGGCCACAGCGCATTTCCAACACTGCACGGCTGCAGTCTCCGCGAGTTACCATTCACTTCGGGCAAAGGGCTTCTACTTCATTAATTCTTTAACATGCGCTGCAGCACTACGGCCCAGTGCGGCAAGGTTATAGCCCCCCTCAAGCATCGATACTATTCGTCCCTGACTGTGTTCTTCCGCTATGGAGCGCAGCTCCGTGGTAATCCATGCAAAATCTTCCTCAAGAAAATTAAGACCGCCTAACGGATCATCACGATGAGCATCAAAGCCTGCCGAGATAAAAACCATATCGGGTTTGAAATCACGCAAGGCACCGAGACAATCTGACTGCATCTTGTCTCTGAAAGTTGGACCGTCACAACCGGGATCGAGTGGTATGTTTATTTTTCTCCCGGGGATGTTCTGACCAAATTTTCCGGGATACAGTGGATGCTGGAAAGAAGAACAGAAAAATACATCTTCATGATCACCGATCAAATCTTCCGTGCCATTCCCGTGGTGAACATCAAAGTCAATGATCGCTACTTTTTCAATACCTGGCTTCTGCAACGCATAAAGCGCCGCAACGGCCACACTTCCGAAAAAACAAAAACCCATGGCTGTGGTTTTTTCTGCATGATGTCCCGGGGGACGCACACAACAAAAAGTGTTATCAAACTCACCGTCAAGGACAAGATCAACCGACTTGATTCCGGCGCCTGCAGCGAGCATAGCAGCACGCAAAGAGTGCTCGTTCATCGCTGTGTCGCCATCGAGCTGTACCGAGCCACTGTGCGGTGAGGCATCGATAATAGCGTCAACATAAGCTTCCGGATGAGCCAGAATCAAATGTTCACGGCTCGCCTCGGGTGCCTCTATTTGCGGCAGATCTTTAAAGATGTCATCGCCTGCAATCTCATCAAGCACCGCTGCGATTCGTGCCGGTTGCTCCGGGTGACCTGCAGCGATCTCGTGCTTTACACAATCGGGGTGAGTCAACAGCGCTGTCCTGGCCATAGTGCTCTCGAATAGGGTTAAAACGCTAGCCTGCAACATTCACCTTGATTTGTCGATCCCCCGTCATTTGCACCAGACGCTGATACCGCGTCTTCAATTCACACTCCAGCTACAGGCCCGCTTCTGAATTAGCCTGTCAACCCGAAAAATAAGTGATTTCAGACGCATTGAATCAGCCACCTGGCTTGTCATTCCGGTACAATTCCCATCCGTTTTTGGCTCGGCAATATCGCCCGGCAGCTGGCTGAAAAAGCCCGCTGTCGACCGCTACCAACCTGGAACCAGACACCATGTGGTTTAAGTCCGCCAGTATTTTCCGATTCCTGACCAAGTGTAAGCTCGAGCCTGAGTCACTTGAAGAATCGCTGCAATCGCAGGCATTCAAAAAGGTCAATAGTCGGCAGCTTGCAAGCTATGGCTGGGTTCCGCCAATGGGCAACGAGGGCGAGCAACTGGTGCATGCTACCTCGGGATTCATGTTGCTCAAAGCACGCCGTGAAGAACGCATCCTGCCATCGAGCGTTGTGGCCGAACATATGGCCGAACGCATACAGGCGCTGGAAGAAAAGCTCGACCGAAAAATTCGTGGCAAAGAAAAACTCGACATACGCGAGAACGTCGTCATGGAGCTAACACCACAGGCGTTTACCCGATCCAGTTACGAACAAGTGTTGATCATGCCGGAACAGGGTTTACTGGTAGTTGATAACGTCAGCGATAAAAAGGTAGATCAATGTACTACCTTGTTGCGTGAGTCTGTAGATAAATTGCCAATCAAACCGGTAGAAACAGACGTCAGCCAGTCAGCACTTTTTACCCGCTGGCTTAAAGGAACTCGCAAAGTACCGAAAGACTTAGTACTCGGTGATGAATGTGTGCTGCAAGACAACGATGAGATAGCCGGCTACATTCGCTGCAACAAACAAGATCTTACCAGTGATGAAATCAAAGCGCTTTCCACTACCGGGAAACAAGTGACTCGCATGGCACTCGAATCACAGGAAACCCTGTCCTTTGTTTTGGACGAAGAGTTTGGCTTTCATAAAATAAAGTTCACAGACACAGCACCTGACGACGGTTCAGACGTGGCAGATCTTGACCCGCGCGCGGTATTCGATACCAATGTCACCTTGATGGCGCTGGAATTTTCTACTTTATTTCCAGCCATGATAGAAGTATTTGGTGGAATAAAAG
>CAZQKJ010000094.1:0-10655 GCA_964593315.1 uncultured Granulosicoccaceae bacterium | reverse complement strand
GAACGTGGTGGTGTGGAGAGTGATGTTACCGTGGCACGTCATGGTGCAAATAAATTTATGCTAATGAGCTCAATATCTCACACCCGCCGTGACAGAGACTATCTGGCAAGTCATATTAAACAGCAGGAAAACATCACACTAATTGACGTTACCGCATCATACGGAGTGCTTTCTGTATGTGGGCCACGATCACGTGATTTGATGAGCTCCATTACAGATATCGACATGTCGAATGATGTATTCCCGTTCAACACCTGGCAGACATTCACTATCGGCCATGCAGAAGTATTTGCACAAAGACTGTCATACACCGGTGAAACCGGCTGGGAAATCTTTGTCACGCCGGACTTTGCAGAGCATGTCTTCGAAGTAATCTACAGCGCTGGACAAGACTTTGGTCTAAAGCTTGTTGGAGGTGAGGCATTAAATGCGCTGCGCATTGAAAAAGGATTTATTCACTGGGGGCATGACGTCTCATATACAGAAGCGCCGCATCAGATTGGACTCGGGTTCGCCTGCAAGACAGAAAAAACGATTCCATTCATTGGTCGTGATGCCTATCTAGTAAGAAAGGAACAGAATAACGGTCCTTTTTTGTGTTCAATCAAACTGCACAACTCTGATGTATTGTTGCACCACAATGAACCGGTGTTACGCAATGGTGATGTGGTGGGGTTTGTTACTAGTGGTGCGTTTGCCTATGCAACAGGTGCTGCTATTGGACTTTGTTATGTGTCTCTGCCAACGGATAACAATACATCTCTGTCGTCGCTTATAGACGGAGAGTATGAGGTGATGGTCGAAGGCACGCATATACCTGCAAGCATCAGCTTAAAAGCATTTATGTAATAGATAAAGCATGCGTTTTGTAACGCTTACTTGACTGTCCCCGTAAGGTCTCGTTCTCGTATTTGACTATCCCGGAGTTTTCGCAGCGGTGCGGGTTTTCCGATTTTTCCTGGTGTTTTCAAAAAACCTTATGGTTGCACACCTTGGTTATTGGCGTTCTAATTAACACGGATGATGATACTTATACTTCAGCAGGCTCTACCATGATATCTGCGGGTGAGGTCCACGCACCCGGTCGACCTAAAGATATCGTTGGTCTCAAGGCAATGGCAATAGCATCACAGCGCTGGTACGAAAACTTTCGACCTTCCGGTGTCAAGATGCTTGCCGGTGCGCCGGTCATTGAAGAAGGGATGGAAGAGCAGGATTTTAATGATCTGGCAGACGCTGGTGTCAAGCTTCTGGGAGAGGTCGGACTAGGATCCGTCAAAGCCGGTGAAACGGCAGCGCAAATGGTTAAATGGGCACGCAAGTACGGCATTCAATCAACTATCCACACTGGCGGGCCGTCTATCCCAGGCTCTCGTCTTATCGATAAAGACGTTGTACTGGAGGCAGATGAAAGCTGCGCAGAATTGATCGGCCCTGCACTTTTTTTCCATGAACTTACAGGGGCAGACAGCGTAGTATCTGACCCCTTATAAATTCCGTGATGTTAAATCAGTAACGGTAAGCTCACAGTCCAAGTTCACTGAGACCCGGATGATCATCCGGTCGCCGGCCCTGCGGCCAGTGATACAGACGGTCTTCTTCCCTGATAGGTACATCGTTAATAGACGCATAGCGCTCCTTCATCAGACCATCTTCACCAAAGACCCAGTTCTCATTGCCGTAGGCACGGAACCATTCTCCCGCATCATTGTGATACTCATACGCGTAGCGAACAGCAATGCGGTTGCCGTCAAAGGCAAAGAGTTCTTTGATCAAGCGGTATTCCTGTTCAGTTGCCCACTTGTTCGATAGAAACTTAACGATCTCGGCGCGGCCACTGATGAACTGGCTACGGTTACGCCATTTGCTGTCTTCTGTGTAGGCGAGTGACACTTTTTTTGCATCACGCCCGTTCCAGCCATCTTCGGCCAGGCGGACTTTTTCTGCGGCTGATTCGCGGGTGAACGGAGGTACCGGGGGTCTCATAGTGCTTCTCTTTTATTTAAGGGTTGAGAGGTAATTGCGCATGCGATCAACGGTGCTTCTTCAAGCGCGAAGTAACCGGCATCCAGAAGATGGAAGTCGACATTTTTTAAATCACGCTTGAATGTATGAGCACAGCGAAGAACGCATCAATATTTCCCCATACTACCAGTGTCGGAGAAGAGTGCGTGTCCCTCTTACCGAGACGGGCAACACAATGATGTTCATGCAATATGTGAAAACCAATCAGGTAGTAGCACCAAAGGCTCTATCCTACCACTGAGAATTTTATTGCAGCGCCCTATCGTGCAGCTCCTCGACTTCCTGCACCAGCCATTGAACAAACAAGTCAGCAGTATCCGCTCTGCGTTCAGAATTAACCACCACGGAGTAGCCGTCTCTGGCATTCACTGTCGTATCGTGTACACGACACAAGGTGCGTGCGACCAGTGAAGGCAGCGCTATGAATTCACTGGTTAACGCAATGCCAGCTTCCGACTGTGCCAAATCAACAGCAAGCCCGTGCGAATCAACATGCAGTGACACCTCAGTCGCAGGGTCAAATCCAAACTTCTCTGCATTGTTCGCCCAGGTGTCTGAAGTTCCTACTGCCTGAATGATGGCATGCTGGCTGAGAAGTTCATTGTTTAGTTTTTTTCGACCCAACAGTTTCGGTGACGCAACCAGTACAAGCCGGTTTCTGCCCAACGCTCGGGTACCGGGTGCCAGTGGGCCAAATCGAATCTGGATGTCCGTGGCGTCCGATGTTTCATCCGGCCATACACTGGTAAGCAGTCTTATTTGTACACTGGGGTGACGTTGCATGAATTTGCGTATTGCCGGGGCCAAATACCATTGCGCAACACTGACACTAGTCGCCACAGTAAGCACCGTTGAGTCGGGCTGAAGATTAAACGGTGCGGTGGCTGAGTGTATGGCATCAATCGCCCGAATCACATCTGGCAGAAGCTTGCGGCCATCGTCAGTCAGGCTGATGCCACGATGCTTGCGAACAAACAAACGACTGCCAAGGTGCGATTCAAGTGACCGGATTTGCTGACTGATTGCGGATTGTGTCAGGTTCAGTTCGTCAGCTGCGGATGTAAAGCTCTGCAGCCGGGCCGCGCACTCAAAAGCACGGAACCAGCCGAGCGGTGGCAGGGAACGTTTCATTGCTATAACTCTACCATTAGCTTAGCTTATGTCAATGAGCTAAAAAATATCGTTTGTCGAAACCGACTGCATATCAGATAGTTGTCGATTCTCTTGTTATTGCGCCGGGCCTATGAAACCGACAATTCGAAAATTTGTCACCTTCGACGAAGAAATACTGATCGAGGGTCATAAAAAGGCCGAGCAACCGTGGCGCATGTTTGCTGTGGCCGCTGTGCTTACAAACCCGTGGGCGGGTCGATTTGTGGAAGATTTAAAACCGGAAATACTGGCTTACGGACCGGTACTCGGTGAGGCATTGACCGATCGCATCATCGAGCTTGCCGGTGGTGGAGACAAAATAGAAGCCTATGGCAAGGCGGCAGTGGTAGGCCTTAATGGCGAAATTGAACATGCTTCAGCGTTAATACACACGCTGCGATTCGGCAACTTTTATCGCACAGCCGTTGCCGCCAGCAGTTACCTGGCTTTTACCAACACCCGCGGCCCGGCTAATGCAGCGATCGCTGTACCATTAATGGATAAACATGATGCAGGCCGACGTTCACACTATCTGACCGTACAATTTTCAATCAATGATGCACCGGCAGATGATGAACTGGTGCTGGTACTTGGTGGCGCGACGAGCGGCAGACCGCACCACCGAATTGGTGATCGATACCAGGATTTAAAAGATCTGGAACGTGACGTTGATAACCCCGCCGCGATCTAAGCTCACGAATCATGTGATGGGCTGGTGCCAGGGCGCGGGGCCTGCCATGTTGCTTGTGCATGGTGTCGGTATGCGGGCAGAGTTCTGGAACAATATAGAAGATGAATTAGCACAGACGTTTTCACTGACTGTGGTGGATATGCCCGGCCATGGAGAAAACCCTGTCTTTGACGAAGCCGATCCATCTCTGTCACGTTACAGTGATGTGTTGGCAGAAGTGATATCGGTAAAGCCGCAGCCAGTCATTGTTGTTGGCCATTCTATGGGGGCATTAATCGCGCTGGATCTTGCTGTGCGTTACCCGGATCAGGTAGCGGGTATTGCTGTATTAAATGGTATATACCGACGCAGTTCCCATGCACAACAAGCAATCAATGCGCGCGTTGCAGAGTTAGCATCTCTGCAACCCACAGACCCCACCGCAACACTTGAGCGCTGGTTTGGTGCTGAACCAACGGGCGTTGATGCTCAATCAGCACAAGCCTGCCGCCAGTGGCTTAGCACTGTTAACCTGCAAGGCTATCGTGATGCGTATCGAGCGTTTGCGAACACCGAAGCACCCACCGATCAGGAACTACAGCAGATAAAATGCCGCGCACTGTTTATGACAGGCTCACTGGAACCGAATTCCACACCGGCAATGTCTAAAAGTATGAGCCAGCTGTTGCCTGATGCTACCTGTGTTGTGGTTGAAGGCGCTCGACACATGATGACGATGACACACGGATCTGATGTAGTCACGGCACTGACTCATCGCTTTACGAATCCTGGCTCTGTTACACAATGACTGGCGTTGATCCGCAAGCATTACGCCGCGCATTCGGCACGTATATGACTGGTGTGACCGTGGTGACAACACGTGCGGACAATGGAAGTTTTGTTGGGTTCACTGCCAATTCCTTCACTTCGGTCTCTATGGATCCGCCGCTGTTACTGGTCTGCCCCGGGAAACACTTACAATTTTTCGACGTGTTTGAATCGGTCAGTCACTTTGCGGTCAGTGTGCTGGCCGAAGGTCAGGAGTCAGTATCGAACACTTTTGCAAGTGAACCCGGTGACAGGTTTGCACACACTCATTGGTCAGGCGATGCCTATGGCTCACCATTAATACACGACGCATGTGCCACATTCAGCTGTCGCGTACACCAACGCCTGACAGCCGGAGACCATATGGTGCTGATCGGTGAAGTACTGGACCTGGAATGCAATAATAAAAACGGACTTGGCTATGGCAGCAACGGTTACTTCAGTCTGAGCAAAGAACAAAAAGCCGATACTTCAAATCAAAGCGGCCTCACTGGAATCACCGGCGCCATCGTAAAGAAAGGCAACGAACTACTGGTAGTGCCGCAGGGACAAAAGCTAACGCTACCTGAAATAAAACAACAGGGATCAGATGGTGCTCGCAGCGCACTGCAGAAACACTTTATGCAGAGCGGACTGGATATTACGCTCGGCCCTGTCTATTCAATTTACGATGACCCTGGCAACGGAAAACGCTACACCTACTTTCTGGGTAATACATCAGATAATAACGATAATAAATCAGGGACGTTCACTGCAATAGATACGTTGAACACCGACTCGTTCAGAGACGCTGCGCAATCTATCATGATGGATCGCTTTGTCACTGAAGTCCAAAGTAATGTGTTCGGGCTTTATGTAGGCGACGCGGAATCCGGCGACGTTCACCACCAAAACAAACACAGGACCAGCTGATGCAATTTTCATTATTCGCACACATGGATCGACAGAATAACAATCAGACGCACAAACAGTTGTACGAAGAGTTTGTCACGCTATGCAAAATGGCAGACGACGGCGGCATGAAAACCATCTGGACGGGTGAACATCACGGCATGGAGTTCACCATTGCACCCAACCCGTTTATCACCATCACAGACCTGGCAAGACACACCAAAAACATCAAGCTTGGCACCGGCACCATCATCGCCCCGTTCTGGCATCCGGTAAAACTTGCCGGCGAAGCTGCAATGACCGATCTTGTGACGGATGGCAGGCTCGAACTGGGGATTGCTCGCGGTGCCTACAGCTATGAATACGAGCGACTAATGCCAGGCATGGATGCCTGGCAGGCAGGGCAAAGAATGCGAGAGACAGTGCCTTTGTTACGTAAACTCTGGCAAGGCGACTGCGCACATGAAGGCGAGTTCTACCAGTTTCCGGCGACCACATCAGCCCCAAAACCTGTACAGGAAGGTGGCCCCCCAATCTGGATAGCGGCACGTGATCCCAACAGCCATGAATTTGCTGTACATAGTGGCTTTAGCGTACAGGTCACACCATTGTGGCAAGGCATTGAAGAGATAGAAACGCTCATGCAACACTTCAAAGATGCCTGTGACAGTTACAATGGTTCCAGACCAAAAATTATGCTGCTGCATCATACTTATGTCTCCAGTGACAACGCAGATACAGATACTGCCGCGGTAGAGTTAAGCAAGTTCTACAACTACTTTGGCGCATGGTTTCAAAACAAACGCACTGTGTCGCAAGGCCATATAGATCCACTCACCGCAGACGATATTCAAAACAACAAAATGATGTCTGCTGAGAATTTAAAACGTGATCTCACCATTGGCACATCAGCAGAGGTAATCGATCAGATTAAAAAATATGAAGATCTCGGTTACGATGAATTCTCGATGTGGCTCGACAACGGCATGACTTTCGAACGAAAGCGCGATTCGCTTAACCGATTTATCAATGAAGTGATGCCTGCGTTTTCTTAAGCGCCCCAGGCAATAGCCCCGGATAGTCACCAGAGAAATACTATGAGCAATCTTCCCCACTATAAACTGTATATCAATGGTGCATGGTGCGATGGCGGTGACGGCAAAACAGAACAATCCATCAACCCGGCAACCGGCGAACCTTGGGCCACCTTTGCCTGCGCTTCAGCCACCGATGTAGCAACCGCTGTCAACGCTGCCAAAGCGGCACTTGATAACCCCGAGTGGCGAGACATGCTGCCAACTGCTCGCGGCAAACTACTCTACAAGCTGGCGGATCTAATCGATCAAAACGCTGAGAAAATCGGCCGTGTAGAAACAACAGACAGTGGCAAGCTTGCCACGGAAACTATTGCACAGACGCGTTATGTAGGCGACTACTACCGATACTTTGCAGGTCTTGCAGATAAGATCGAAGGTGCAGTGCTGCCGATAGATAAGCCGAACATGCATGTCTTTACCAAACGCAAACCCATTGGTGTGGTTGCAGCCGTTGTGCCCTGGAACGCACAGATGTTTTTAACTGCCACTAAACTAGGCCCTGCCCTCGCCGCGGGTTGCACTGTTATATTAAAGGCATCAGAAATCGCACCGGTACCGATGCTTGAATTCGCGAGACTGATAGAACAGGCAGGATTTCCTGCAGGGGTTGTGTCAGTCATCACCGGTGATGCTGAAAACTGCGCCATCCCACTGACAAAACACAAAGACATTGATCGAATTGCTTTTACCGGCGGGCCTGAAACTGCTCGTCATGTAGTGCGAAACTCTGCAGAAAACTTTGCTGTTACCTCACTGGAGCTCGGCGGAAAGTCTCCCATTATTGTTTTTGATGACGCCAATATTGAAAACGCGGTGAACGGATTGATTGCAGGCAACTTCGGTGCATCAGGGCAATCCTGTGTTGCAGGCTCACGCGGCTTTATCCAGCGCGGTATCTTTGATCAGATTGCATCAGAAATTAGCGCACGCGCTAAGCAAATTACAGTGGGCGACCCACAAGATACAAACACACACATAGGGCCACTCTGCACGATTGCACAGATCGAACGTATAGAAGACACCTTACAAAAAGCGACTCAACAAGGTGCTGTGATCAGAGCCGGTGGTACAAGAACCAATGACCTGCCGGGCCACTATTTCAACCCGACACTGGTTGAGTGCAGTAATGCCAGCAACGAGACCATGAAAATAGAGATGTTCGGACCCGTGATGTCGCTATTGCCGTTCGATACAGAAGAAGATGTTATTAAGCTTGCCAACACAAGCGACTACGGTCTTGGCTCCGGAGTATTTACCGAAAACATAGCCACGGCACACCGCGTATCAGAACAACTTCGCTCAGGCATCTGCTGGATCAACACCTATAGAGCAGTATCACCCATCGCGCCGTTTGGTGGCTTTAACCAATCGGGCTACGGGCGCGAAGCGGGCATGGACTCTGTAATGGACTACACACGCACGCAAACTACCTGGATTAACACATCTGACAAACCAATGGCGAATCCTTTTGTAATGAGATAACGGCCGGTTCAGGCATAGCATCATCGCCATCAGTGGTCTGACAACTTCATAGCATGTGCACTTGGCAGACACGCAACTGAAGATCGCTTCAAAGGATTATCTGGCTCTCAGCAATCGAAAAGCATCGTTAGATCGGAAAATGCGAAGTAACTCCGAATTGAATACTGGACAAATAAGTCTGAACAAAGCCCATTAAAAAACCGGCCCGAGCTTTATCGGCGTGCCGTCACTGAAGCGGCTTAATCTGAACCGGCTAAGGTCATACGGTACCGGCCGCCCACAAACCATATCCGCAACAAGTTTTCCTGCCGCAGGCCCGATGCCAAATCCGTGTCCGCTAAAACCGGTTGCGATGCTAAGACCTGCCGGACAAAGTTTTTGATCGGAGTCGGCTGTATCAATTACCGGAACAACATCTGGCATTGAATCAATCATCCCGGCCCAGCTATACGCAACATTCGATTGCTTTAAGCCGGGCAACTTGCTTCGTGCGAGCTTCATCACTCTGGCAACCGAGTTTTTATTCGGCTCGGGGTTCAAAACTCGCATGACTTCAAAAGGCGTTTTCTTATCCGCAGACCATCGACGTGGTGTTGCCCACGCATCAGGAAAACCCGATGGCATAGCGGGCTTCAGACGATATTGCTTCCAATCTATTGTCATAGCAGGTACGAAAGATTTGAAATACTTAAACGTATTCGGACCGGTCAGATGTTCAATTCGATCAGTTAGTGCCAGTGAGTATCCCTGATCCTGTCGACGCCTGAACGCGAGACTCTCATCTGCTGCGTTGCCAGAGAAGAATTCACTCACCGGTGTAGTACTCACAACAGTTGAACGTACACAAAGTTGCGGCAGATGTATGCCGATGTTGCCGGCAAACAACGAAGACCAGGCACCGCCCGCCAATACCACTCGGTTGCAACGGACAAATCCGTGCTCAGTAACAACACCGGATACATGGCCATCAGCGGTGTCTATGCTGCGAACTGCGCAATGCTCCTTTATCTTTACTCCGAGGCGCTCGGCAGCGCGGGCAATCGCAGGTACGGCAATCCATGGCTCAGCGCGTCCATCACTTTCTGTTTGCACACCTCCAACCCATTGACCATGAGGTGCACCCGTAAGCTCCGCTACCTGTTCTGCACTCAGCAGCCGGCTTTGCAACTGGTATTTATCTGCAAGCTCAATCCACGCTTCACGTGCGGCAAGTCGTTTTGCAGTGCTGGCAAGGTACAAAACACCGTTCTGTCGGAAGCCTGCATCTTCTCCTATCTCGGAAGCCAGGCCCTGCCAGAGTCGAATAGACTCCATCATTATTGGCAGCTCTGCCTCATCTCTGCCGTGTTGACGCACCCAGCCCCAGTTTCTGGAAGACTGTTCTCCTGCAATCACACCCTTTTCACACAGCATCACACTTTGACCAAGGCGCGCTAGATAATAGGCGGTACAAACACCGATGATTCCGCCACCGATCACCAGCACATCAGCTTCTTTGGCAAGTGATGCATTAAAGTGCACTGGTGATTCTTTATGGAGTATGGTCATTGCAAGCTAAAAGTTCGCTTCGGAGCTGAAAGTCATTTGAGTTTCTTTGACTGGATGAGTAACCGTCAGTGATGTTTTGCAGGTACAAGCACTTTGCCAGTTAGCCGTATAGTTCATCACCGATTATCGGACAATCGAGACCTTATGGATGTGCTGCATGCACACGCAGTTGATGCGTGCTGCCGGTATGCGGGAAAAACTGTACCCGGGTTGTGCTGCTTTCACGAGCTGTGACCAAATATTTTCTGACCCTCTACGGTTTTGTGTCAATATAGCACAGACGGATCTTATCAATCTGGCATGACTGGTTCACACCCGACCTGAGCGTTGTTACAGGACAAATCTATTGGCTGGCAGTGAAACGGCAAAACGGAGTTTGTCTGTCATAGGGCGATAGTCGGTTTGGCGTTATAAAGTCAACTGTTACGAAAGAACTATTCAAACTGTGCATAGCTAGTAACTTGACATTCCTATCCCGAACAACTCTTGAGGATTTGTCATCCACAGTAAATATCGCTACACAGATCGATCGCCGGAGAGACGTGGGCTGCGTGCCGAGTGGGATCGGGCGAGATGTGACGCGATATTTCTTTTGGTGTCGAATAGACACTCTGTTATTTTACAAAACTGCTTAAATCACTGTTAAACACTGTATGTATAGGGAATATCTCAAACTAACTGGTCGCTCATGAATAGTGCGGGCTAAGGGCTAAGACGCCAGACTTGCACGCAAACGAGTGTTATCCGTTTTCAGTTTTAGGCACGTCCCGACTAGTGACTGATGCCTTCAAAAATTAATGCCCGACAAACATTATTTTCCCCGAAAACAACAGCGACTCTACTTAAACTGTGATTGTGTATGCACAAAAAAGTACAGAACTTATGTTGTAGGTGCAGATATTCCATCACGTGCCGTTACTGTGAAATCAAAGGAAAAGTCTATGAATAAGAGTAATGCGAGA
>CAZQKJ010000093.1:0-10810 GCA_964593315.1 uncultured Granulosicoccaceae bacterium | reverse complement strand
ATCCAATAGTACTGGCTACAGGTAACGACTGGCGAGCCATTGAGGCGGGCGCTCACGCCTGGGCAGCACGCTCAGGGCGTTATACGTCATTGACGCAGTGGCGTATTCATGAAGAGAGTCAATTGCACGGGCAGATTGAACTGCCAATGGCTCTGGGTTTAGTCGGAGGTGCCACTCGCACTCATCCGGCAGCACGTGCGGCGTTGTCGCTACTAGGTGTTAAAACAGCAACAGAATTAGGTGAAGTTGTCGCATCTGTGGGCCTTGCGCAAAATATGGCGGCACTGCGGGCGCTTTCTACTGAGGGTATTCAGCGTGGCCATATGGCTTTGCATGCACGCAACATTGCGATCGCAGCCGGTGCGCAAGCTCATGATATAGACAAGGTTGCGCTGCGCATTGTTGAAACAGGAGATGTTAGTGTTGATGCCGCGCAAAGGGCATTAGCAGATATTAATCGTGACAGATGATGGGGTTCTGTAGCCCGATAACTTGTGGTTCCCTTTTTTATGAGATCAGATTTTTTTACCGGGCTCTGGTCCATTTCAACTGAGGATTTTTCTGGCCCAGGGATGCCAGTGCCGCGGCAATAGTGTAGACAAATATAAATACCAAGGTAGATACCGGATCGCTGATCATTGTCTTGAGACTCTTAGTGTCAGTTTTAAATCGACTGCTGTGATTTTTATAGAGATCAGGAAAGCTTGATCGGAGTTGTCTGGTTCCTTTTATCCACCTGGCTCTGACTTTGATCAGAGTTAAAAGGCCTTGGGGTACTGGCCACTGGTAGGTTGCAGAAGTTTTTTTGCACTGGTCATCAGAAAACAATAAGCGAACATATTTGTCATCGGAGTGGATTGCGGGAAAGTGTTCCCACAATGCTCTGCCTGCCGGATTGACACCATAGCATCCGATCCCAGTGACAGCATCGCGAATGTAGGGCAGTGCTATCCAGATTTTGCTGTAGGCGTTGCTAAAAAATGACTCACTGTTCGGGATGGACAGTGTGCCGCTAAAGTATACCGGCTGCGGGTTGTCTATTAAAATTAGTGCTTGTCGCAACAGGGCTGGTTCCAATATTACATCCGCATCAAGGTAGAGCCTTGACGAGTAAGCAGCTTTGCTGTCCGCCAGATTAAGTGCGTCTATTTTATTGCCATTGCTTGTTTCCAGAACCTGAAAGCTAAAGCCTTTATTTTCGAATGCTGGCTGGAATGATTGGCAAATACTCACTGTGGCGTCAGTGCAGCCATTGGCAGAGATAATGACTTCAATATGATTACCAGCCCGGCGTTGTTCTGGTTGTTGTTCTTTTTGCTCTACTGGTCGCTGATCTAGCCGCTGTTCCAGCAGGCTTTGCAGGCAATCAGGGATGACGCTTTGCTCGTTGTGAGCAGGGATAATGATGGTTAGCATAAATCGAACGGCGTACAGGTCAGTTTTTGCTAGTCTAGCACTCGAGACCCGCTAGGCGTGATAATTATGTGGCTGTTTTTTGGCATGCGTGTGCTCCGTGTTTGCATAGATGATATGCGTGCCCGCCGGAGTGATGTAGTGGTCGCGGCTACTTGAGCACTGTCTCGATGCTTAAGCCCATATAATTTGTGCCGCCGGAGATTTCGCCGAGTAAGCCAAACAGTGTTGATCTGTGCCAGATACCATAACCAATAAAGATGTCTTCCACTCCTTTTGGTTTCCGCTTTTGGCCAGGACTCATAAGATGTAGTAGCGAAACTTGCAGCGAGTAATCCATGTGATAGATCAATTTTTCTGATCGGTCTGGTAAAAATTCTCTTACTTCTGCAGCAGGCAGTCTTGTAACGTAACTGAGTCCGTGACCAAAGCCGAGCCGAAAAGGTACAGATCCGATATTGAAGTTGCTATAAGCTTTGGCAAAGACCGCAGTGCCCCAGATATCTTTCTGTATACCACGCTCATTGAATCTCTGCAGGCTTGCATAGGCGACCACTTCGAATGGCCACACGAGCATAGTGTCTGATATTTTTCGGCCGAAGCTTAGTGATGTTAGAAAGTTTCTTTCTTCAGATTTTTCATAGTCAAAAAAAATCACTGCTTCGGCAAAATCGGTTTCAGAAGAAAAACCGAGTTGCGATTGAAAATATAACGGCCCTCGGGTCAGGTTATCCCATGTGCTTTCTATGCGATGCTTGAAGTCTGCATGGCTGTTGCAACTAACCACAAGCAGTATCACTAGAGTTGTCATGAGGTGGTGAGTTATAGTTTGCATGCTGTCGAGCTACAAATTGTAGGTATGGTTTTGCAATCCGTTGAGTCAGAGTATTCGATTGAGTGCCGGTGGAGTAGTCTTAGGAGTCTAACTGGCGTCAGTTTTTGCGAATGTGAAATAACATAAACTGGCGCACCGCAACGTCAGATGCCGGGTTTATCGTGATTGTCGGATATGAGCGTGCCCGGATGTGATCGTCAAAGGAATTAGTAGACACTGGCTATGAAAATCAAGGTGCTGATGCTGACGGCATACCGTGTTCTCCCTGTGTGGTCTGAACATGGTATTCTGAGCGTTAGGAGGATGGCTGACTCACTACAGTGGTGTAGTAGTGTTAAGTGTATAGGTCGGTAGATTGCTACCCCGAATCATAGCCTGTGTTTCCTGCCTGCTACACCCTCCTGACTTGTACAGTTCGAAGGAGTGGTATTTGAGAATAGACTGTTGCTTACGCGTGATTGGCCGCTGCTGCATTACAACAGTTGAGCAAACTTTGCAGACGGCCAGATACTCACGATGAATGGAGGGGAGAACATTGCGTAAATACCTATCGAGTATGGCCATTGCACCGACGATTGCACTGGCGATTGGAGTGACGGCAAGCTTTACTACGCAAGTGCACGCGGCAGCTTGTTTGAAAGTCACGCTTACCGGTACGCAGGGAGGTCCTCCGGTTTTTAATGGACAGGCAGGTGCCGGGACTCTGGTGCAGTTTGGTGATGATGAAAACAATTGTTCGGCAGTTAGTCTGCAGTTTGATACTGGCCGTGGTACCACACAAAGACTGTCACAAGCGAAAACACCGGTTGGCAAGCTCAACGGAATCTTTCTGACGCACATGCACTCTGATCACACGGAAGGTCTGGCAGATATGATGCAGCTCAGATGGCACTTTGGTTCCGGTGGTCCCAAAGTGGATCTCGTCTGTAGTACAGATGCAGAGTCACCGGCCGGACACGTACTGAGTTGTAGCAAATTTGCAGCGCATATCGGTGATGCATTTATCGAATCAGGTGAGATGGCGCAGCGTCTGGCTGAAAATAAAAAACGACTACCGGGCGGTCCGGCTGAGCTTATCAATGTGATGTCCTTTACTCCATCGTCCGAGCCTGCAGAGGTATGGAAATCTGGTGAGGTTACGGTAACAGCGGTGGGTAGTCGCCATATACCGGGTCACGCTTCGTATCGGGTTGATACACCGGCGGGATCTGTTGTGATTGGTGGTGACGCCGGTAATGACTTGCCAAAACCTCCACGTGACAGTTCCACCTCTGCAACCGTGGAAAAGCTGGCTATGGGTGCTGACATTATCGTGCACTCAACTATTCATCCTGTGATGGGGCCTGACAAAGACAGTGGTTTTCCTCCGCCGATTTTCTTTCGTCAAAGTACTGCGACAGATCTTGGAGCGATGGCTAAGCGAACCGGTGCTAAGCATCTGATGCTTACTCACTTAATTCCACCGTTGAGTGCCAAGCGCCAGGGGCCTTTTAAAGTGCCAGGCGGCGGACTAACTGAAGATGACTATAAAGCTGCTGCAATGGATGGTGGTTTTAGCGGTAATGTCGTTGTCGGACAGGATCTGGTCAGCGTTCAGCTCCCACAGTAGGCCTGTGTATAAGCAGCTTATAGCGGACTGTGTCTTGTGCCGCCTTAAGCTGCTGGTGTTTACTTTGTTGCACCTGATGGCACAGGTGGTGGGAGCTTAGAATATTTTGTCAAAGAATTTGCCGAGTAAGCCTTTGCGTTCAGGTTTTATTGTTGCCGCAATTGGGTTCTCAGCTTGCAAGTCATGGTTGTTGGCTTGCAATTTGTCCTGGTGACCGACGCTCAGCGATGCAGATTTTTTTTCACCCCAACCAAAAGTGCCATAACCTTCGACATCAATACGTAAAGTATCCCAGTGAACCGTGCCCTCGTTGCCAGAAGGGTCAGACCACCAGATTTCGTTGCCTATATGCAAGCCTGAAAGTACCATGCGTTTGTCTGGCCAGCGTGGCGCGGTAAAGCCCCGTGGATCTGGTTTCGCCATCATCTTTTTGGCTTCAAGGCTTGCTTCAAGTATTGGACGCATGTCAGTTTGCGCCCAGTCCATAACCTGATTAATGTTTAATGAGTCAATCGTATTGGCAACTGGCACCAATGCGATGTATCTAAAGTAGTTGCCACCTCCAGTCTCAATTTTCAGGAAAACGTTAAAGGCATGGCCTGAAATATTGGCCTGGCCGACGACCTTGCCACCGGTCCATCCACGATCAGGCTTGCCCGGGCCGCCATTGTCGTGATCAGGTTTGCGGAACCAGACATTGATGTTATAAGCCTTGGTGCGATTGCTGTTCATTGCGTTGGTGGTGCCAAGCAATGACGCATGCGATGCGGTTTGACGAGTATCAACATCGTGCAGATACATATCCAGAAAAGTATTGACTGTGGGATTGCCTTCGTAGCGAGTTGATACACTCATGTCAGTTTGAGGCATCTCCGATAAAAAACACGGGAAGCCACAAAGTTTCTGTGTCGGCGCCAGATCGAACAGCGGGCTTTGTAACCCTTCACCTTTCATTCGGAATTCGTTCTCAAGTCCTCGCACTGTGCCTGGATTGCCCAGTGTTTCATATCGTCCGCCCATGGTACCGAGCACCGCACACGGGAATGCCTTGACCCGGTATTGATCACTATTGACGCACTTGAATTTCATTTGCGTGTTTGATTGATTGAGGTGCCACTCTATGTAGCTATCCGGAGGTATCTGGTACTGAAAGCCAAATCCATTGGTCAGAAACAATAAGCCGTCAGAGTCAGCGCGCGCAAAGCTACCGGCTGGTGCAGACGCGCTGTTCTTTGGTTCACCACGAATTATTTTGCGTGACACATGTGCGAGTCTCCTGCTGTGATGACGCAAACTATCGGCGGCATGCGCGGGCATAGCGCATACTGGCAGTGCCAGCAGCGTTTGCAGAATGCTTCTTCTATTCATGGTTAATTCTACGGTCGGTGGTCACAATATTATGGCTGTTTTAAGTTCTGGCAGCTAAAGATCATAGTCTACAGTGGGTATCCAGTCATTGGCTGAACGAATCTGTACGTGTGTGAATGGGCCACTCCCTGCCAGGTTCAATGGTCACCGGCAACTTCCACTGTTAGAATTCTCCGGCCATTTACGGGGCTTTTCTGATATGGGCTTACTCCTCCGTCAAAGACCCGCCGAGGCCGTCGCAAATATGACACACACTGGATCGAGATGAAAACACCCTGGATAGCACCTTCAATATTATCGGCCGATTTTGCACGTTTGGGGCAAGATGTCGAACAGGTATTGCAAGCGGGTGCTGATATTGTTCATTTTGATGTAATGGACAACCACTATGTGCCTAACCTGTCATTTGGTCCAATGATTTGCAGTGCGTTACGAGACTACGGGATAACGGAAATCATAGATGTCCACTTAATGGTCAAGCCGGTGGACAGGCTTATTCCCGAGTTTGCCAAAGCCGGTGCCAACTACATTACTTTTCATCCTGAGGCTTCTGATCATGTTGATCGTTCACTGCAGTTGATTAAAGACAACGGGTGTAAAAGCGGGCTGGTATTCAATCCGGCAACACCGCTCTCGCTGCTTGACCATGTGATGGAAAAAATTGACATGATACTTCTGATGTCGGTTAATCCGGGTTTTGGCGGGCAGAGTTTTATCCCGTCAACCTATACTAAGCTAAAGACAGCTCGCAAGATCATAGATGATAGCGGGCTCGATATTCGCCTTGAAGTAGATGGTGGAGTAAAGCTGGATAACATAGCCGAGATCGCTGCCTGTGGCGCTGATACATTTGTTGCCGGCTCGGCAATATTTGGAAGTGGTGATTATCAGGAAACCATTACCGAGATGAAGCGGCTTATTGAGGTGTCTGACTGATATAGCTTGATGGTAGCTTTGGTAAAAAAGCGGCGTGATACCAGAAGCACAGGTGAGTATTGCGGATTTAATCGGTGACAATTCTGTGCATGACCTCAATACTACCGTCGGTTTTGTGTTTGAAAACG
The DNA here is from genome assembly GCA_964593315.1 of uncultured Granulosicoccaceae bacterium. Lineage (GTDB taxonomy): Bacteria > Pseudomonadota > Gammaproteobacteria > Granulosicoccales > Granulosicoccaceae. The sequence goes on along the minus strand of CAZQKJ010000093.1, from coordinate 4,521 downwards.
ACTGCCTCACCTGAGGTGGGATAGACACCGGTGAGGGCTGAAATAACCACTTGATGGGTCACCAGGATCACAGGTCCTTCCGCTTCAAGCTCCGCTAGCCACTCTGCCAGTGCTTGCATTTGGGCTGGCTTTTTTTCAGGTTCAGCAAAGAACGAATTGAGCTCTGGTAATTCTTGTACTGAACCGATATTCATAGTGTTTGCAGTATCGACGCAGCGACACCACTGGCTTGTATAGACGCTTGCCTGATTAATCCCATTGGATTTGAACATCGCACCGATCCGCGTTGCTTGTTCGATACCGGTATTTGACAAATTACGCTGTGTGCTGCACTGATTAATGTCAAAATTTGTCGGATCCCCGGTGCCAGGTGCCAGTGCATGACGCAGTATGATCAGGCTTTTCCCCGCTGCTACATCCGCCCAGATACCGCTTTCGTCATTGGCAAAGGCAGTAGATGCAACAAACAGCGTCAGGAGTATCTGGATAACTGGTGCCTGCAACATGATTTTAAGTCTTCTCATACCTGTGTCCTTTGGAGCTATCCCTTTGATGAACGCGTGCCGAATGGTGCAAGCTAGCCGGGATACGTATGTGTATAGGTATCATTGGCATTGTTGTGGTGTCTATGCAGGGTTATGATCAACCCTTAAGCAAGAGATTATGAAAATGATATCCGATGTCCCCGGTATCAGTAAAATACTGTCTGAAAATAAGGTTCTGGCTGTAGTTGGCTTGTCTGCCAACGAGTCCCGACCCAGCTACTTTGCAGCGAAATACATGCAGTCTCATGGCTATAAAGTCATTCCTGTTAATCCACGCTACGAAAGTATTCTTGGTGAAACCTGCTATCCGGATCTCGAGTCGATACCTGAGCCTGTCGATATTGTGGATCTGTTTCAGCGTCCGGATCGCGTCTTACCGTTTGCTCAATCTGCGATAGACATAAACGCTCGGGTGCTGTGGATGCAACTTGGTGTTATCAATCAGGAAGCAGCAATGCTCGCGGAAGATGCAGGGCTCAAGGTAGTGATGGATAAATGTGTCAAGATTGAGTACGCCCGTATTTTTGGTGGTTTAGGTTTTATTGGCGTATCAACCGGCATTATTTCAGCTAAGCGACCACGTGTTGTTCCGTATTAGTGCAAGTAACTTTGCCACCGTACTCTGTCTTACCCAGCTGTTTACCCAGAGTCCCCATGGTGTATGGCTCAATAGAGTGGCCCTGTTGAGTGGTTCAATTGAGTAGCCAAGAGAAAAAACCTGATGACTGATCGTGAGTTTGGAATTGAAACCCGTTGTCTGCATGCCGGCCAGATGCCCGATGCCGGCACGAGCTCGCGTGCGGCACCAATTTTTCAAACTGCATCATACGTATTCGATGATACCGACCATGCGGCAAGTCTGTTTAACCTGCAAACCTTCGGGAATATCTATACCAGACTGATGAACCCGACCACTGCGATCTTTGAAGAACGCATGGCATCACTCGAAGGAGGCCGAGCAGCAGTGGCAACCGGTTCAGGTATGGCCGCACAAATGGTTGCCTTGCTAACTATCCTTGAAGCCGGTGATGAGATTGTCTCAAGCCGTGCTTTGTATGGTGGTACTCATACACAGTTCGATGTTAATTTCAGAAAGCTCGGGATCAACACCACGTTTGTTGATGCTGCGCAACCCGAGAACTACCGCGCCGCGATAACAGAGAAAACCCGGGTGCTCTATGCAGAAACCATTGGCAACCCGACCTGCAGCATTGTTGACTTTGAAGCCATTGCAAAAATAGCTAACGATGCGGGTATTCCTTTCATTGTAGATAATACAATGGCTTCACCGTTTCTGTTTCGTCCCTTTGAACACGGTGCTGATATTGTTGTGCATTCTGCAACCAAATTTATTGGTGGTCACGGTACATCGATCGGTGGTGTGCTGGTGGAGTCAGGCAAGTTTCCATGGGATAACGGCAATTTCCCGGGCATGATGGAGCCCTCGAAGGGTTATCACGGTATCAAATTTTATGAAACCTTCGGTGACTTTGGCTATACCATGCGTGCCCGCTGTGAGGTGTTGCGTACAATGGGACCAACACTAAGCCCGTTTAACTCTTTCCTGTTTCTACAAGGGCTTGAGACACTGCCGATCCGGATGGAAAGGCATGTTGCTAATACTCAGAAAGTGGCAGAGTACCTGGAGGCTCACGATGCCGTCTCCTGGGTCGGGTATCCGGGGCTTGAAAGTTCTGCGTACTTTAAGCTCGGACAAAAGTACCTGCCTGATGGTGCAGGGGGAGTTCTGAGCTTTGGTATTAAAGGCGGAGTCGTTGCTGGTAGAAAATTTATCGAAGCAGCCGCGTTCCTGAGTCATCTGGTTAATATCGGCGATGCTAAAACACTGATTACGCATCCCGCTTCAACCACCCATCGGCAAATGTCTGAAGAAGAGCAAATTGCCGCGGGTGTGGGTCCGGATATGATCCGTATGTCTGTGGGCCTCGAGACTATCGACGATATTTTGTGGGACATAAATCAGGCACTGGAGCAATCTCAGTCCACGTAAAACTACTGGTAACTACGCCTAATTGCCTACCAGTAAGGCATTATTAACTGATCGTTAATAATTGAACTATTTCGCGTAACTTACTGTAAAGCCGCTACAAAATTATGACTCGATCCCATTTGTATTTATTTTGATACAAAAAGTCAGGCAATTGGGCTCCCGCTTGCTATACCAGTGTTGAGTAAACAACACTTTTTTGGCGTTTAGAGGCCCTTATAATGATTTTAGTACGCAAGCTGGCTAAGCCTGGCAAACCTTTGCTGCTATGTGCAGCTGTTTCCGTTGCTCTAACTGGTTGTGCCAGTTTCTCCGGCGACAATTCTCTTAATTCAGACGGCGACAGCTTCCGTAAAGGCGTCTATGCCTCTGCAGGCCTTGGCGCCAGCAGACTGGATCCATCTACTGACGATCTGGCGAATTTTGACTTCGACGTCAATGATCGAGTAGAGCCTGGTGGGCAGGCGACACTGGGTGCTGACCTGACACCGACTTTCTCTGTAGAGCTGCACTCAGCCGATCTCGGTAGTGTTGGTTTCTCTCCAGCTGGTAGCGCCGATGACAGTGTCTCTGCCGGACGCTACAACTACCACATGAACGGCGCTAGCGCACTGGCGTATTTTGGTAAGGACAAATACAACGACAAGCGCGAAGGCTTTAAGCCTTACGGTCGTTTGGGACTGGTTTCAATTAGAACCGATAACGTGAACAACGTTCTGGGTTTTGAGCGCACTGAAGATGCACCGGTTATTGTGGGTGCAGGCGTAGAATACTCTACTGGCTTCGGTCTGGGTGTACGAGCTGAAGCATTGACTAACGGCGCTGACACAAGCTTTGGTCAGGTGGGTCTTTTGTACCGTCTTGGTATCGGCAGCAAGAAGAAGCCACAGCTAGCACAAGCTAAGCCTCGTCCGGCACCTCTGCCAAAGCCGGCTCCACGTCCGGTTATTACTGCCAAGGCTCCAGTTGATGGTGACCGTGATGGCGTTATGGATAACAGAGATCAGTGTCTGTCTACACCACGCGGTGTAGTTGTGGATAGCACGGGTTGCGAAGCAGGTGCTGCGATGATCGACATGGTTCTGTTTGATCACGATTCAGCTGAGTTGACTGCAACTGCCCGAGGCATTCTGTCAAGCGTAGCTCGTACCGTAACCAGCAACCCTGGATCAGTTCTGAACCTTGAAGGCCATGCAGATGCGACAGGTAACTCTGACTACAATATGTCTTTGTCCAACCGTCGTGCACGAAACGTTGCCAGCTACCTGATGAGCCAGGGCGTTCGTCAGTCGCAGCTGGTTGATATCAACCACTACGGTGAGAGCTCTCCTGCACAGGATAACTCTACTAACTCCGGTCGCGCTGCGAACCGTCGTGTAGAGGTTTTTGGTAAAGGTATCGTTCGATAGCCTGCCAGCCTGTCTAAGGTGTGTGCCTTGAAGCACACACCGTTTTAAAAAACCCGCCGCAATGGCGGGTTTTTTTATGTCCGCCTGTCTTGTTCCGTGTATTCTGTTATGAGTCAGAAAACCGGTTTTTATGTCCTAGTTATGCAGAGTGTCAGCGAGAAAAGTTACGCCAGAATCGGTCTTACCGGCAATCCGTCTGATGGCTATGGCGGTAAGACTTTATCGGTGATTTGTAAAAATTTTTGTGCGACTGTATCGGTAAAAGAATCGGCTCGTCTGGTCCTTGTGCCGGATGCCTATGAGTTTGAATCAGTCTCGAGCTTACAGGCCAGTATCAATCAGGATGGGTACTACGGTGCTGCGCGCTTATTCAAGGCTACCCTGAAGGTATTTGCAGAATACGTAGAAGCATACTGTGACGAGAAAACGCTGGCCCGCAGTTTTACTATCAGTTATCAGACTGACATACCGAGAATGGTAGGTTTGTCAGGATCAAGTGCTTTAATTGTGGCAACGCTTAAAGCGCTAATGAAATTCTATGATGTGCAGATCGACCCGC
>CAZQKJ010000092.1:0-10826 GCA_964593315.1 uncultured Granulosicoccaceae bacterium | reverse complement strand
CTGTTACATCCAGTGCAGTTGTTGGTTCGTCTGCGATTAGAATCTTAGGCTCGCAGGCAAGTGCGATAGCAATGATTACGCGCTGGCGTTGTCCACCTGATAGTTGATGCGGATAATCCATAGCCCGGTTTTTGGGGTTAGGAATACGTACTGAATCCAGTAGCTCTACAGCGCGGCTCCATGCCGACCTTTTATCCATACTGCGGTGACGACGTAACACTTCAGCTATTTGTTCTCCGATTGTATACACCGGGTTGAGTGAAGTCATGGGCTCCTGAAAAATCATAGAGATATCATTGCCACGTATTTGAGCAAGACGTTCCGGTGTTGTATTGGTCAGATCCTCACCGTTAAAGAAGATTTTGCCTTGAGTAATGCGCCCGACCTTCTCCGGTAATAAACCCATTAACGCCAGAGCTGTCATCGACTTGCCACAACCGGACTCTCCTACAAAGCCCAGGGTCTCTCCGGCATCTAGTTTTAGTGACAAATTATCGATAACCGGTGCAACGCCATCACGGGTGGTCAGCTCAACGCGCAGATTCTGTACTTCGAGCAGCGCGGTCACTAACGCTGTCTCAGCTTTGGATTGAGTGCATCATTTAATCCATCACCTACCAGCGAGATTGCCAGCACGGTGATAAATATAGCCAGACCCGGAATCGTCACGGTATAGCTCGAATCCAGAATGTATTGTCTGTTCGACCCGATGATCTGCCCCCAGCTCACAACATTAGGATCGGTAAGGCCGAGAAAACTCAAACCGGCTTCAAATAGAATGGCAGAGCCTACCATTAGAGCGGCTTGCACAATGATGGGAGGTAATGCATTGGGTAGAATGACGTTAAAAATAATTTTTCTGTTCGACACGCCCGATGCACGTGCAGCGGTAACGTATTCAAGTTCGCGAATGCGTAGAAACTCGGCTCGGGTGATACGTGCCACAGGTGGCCAGCTCACCACGCCGATCGCAAAGGTAATCATCGGTAACGAGGCCCCGAACAAGGCTACTATGACCATAGAGAACAATAACGTTGGCAGGACCTGAAAGAACTCGGTCACCCGCATGAGTACCTCTTCTACCCAGCCTTTATAAAAACCTGCAATGGCCCCAACTGTGATGCCAATGGCAACAGTGAGAAAGGCTGCAGCCAGACCAATTGCCAGAGAAACCCGGGCACCATAGACGATCATTAAAAACAAATCCCGCCCGAGGTAGTCGGTACCGAATAAATAGCCTTCTTCACCCGGAGGGGCGAATGGTGCCCAGACCATTTCGAACGGATCAGCGGGGTAGATCACCGGACCAATCAGACCTGTAATGAGTACCAGTAACAGCACGATCAAACCCGCTATAGCGGCATGATCGCGACGGAACATGTGAAAGGCTTCACTTGCCGGTGACTGTGCTTTTTCCACGACCATCGGATCAGTCATTGTTTACCGCCAACACGAGGATCAATCAATCTAAGTGCGAGATCAGTAAGTAGATTGCCGATAACAACCACCAGGGCCGAGAAGAAAAGGATGCCGAGAATAGTCGGCGTATCGCGTGCAATAATAGACTGGAAGGCAAGTGTGCCCAGCCCCGGCCAACTGTATACTGCTTCAACCAGTACAGCGCCTGATATCACCGCAGAGAACTGTAATCCCGCCAAAGTAATCACAGGCGATACGGCATTTTTCAAGGCGTGTTTGTAGACCACTTGTCTTGTGCTTAAGCCCTTGGCTTTGGCAGTGCGTATATAGTCAGAGCCGAGCACTTCAAGCATAGAAGTACGGCAGAGTCGTGAATAGAGTGCCAGATATATAGAGCTCAGTGTCACTACTGGTAGTACTGCGTGGTGGGCAATGTCCAGAAAGTGGGCCCAGCCACCGCCTTCCACTGTAACATCTCGCATGCCACTGGTAGGAAACCATCCCAGATGCAGGGAGAAAGCGATTAAAAACAAAATACCGGTCCAGAAAACTGGTGCGGCATAACCAAATAACGCTAAGGCCGTGACCACATGACTGATAAGTCCGTTCGGGTTGCGAGCTGAGATGACACCCAGAATTACACCGACGATCAATGCCAATAGTTGTGCGCAGATCACCAGTATCAAGGTGGCTGGCAGACGCTCCAGCAATAAATCGACAACGGGTTGGTTATAGAAAAACGAAAACCCCAGATCGAAATTCAGGACCTTGCCAATATAGGTGCCGAGTTGCGCTACGAATGGTTGATCAAGCCCATAGTCTGTACGAATCTGCGCCATGATTTCCGGATCAGCACCACCCATCGACTGTGCGATGGTATCTGCTACATCACCTGGCGCCATGTGCATCATGGAAAAATTTAACACCAGTACAGCAAGCAGCAAGATGCCGGCATACAGACAGCGAAGGAAAGTTGTGCGAAGAAAATTCAAGCTGGAGAGTCAACTGACTTGAAAAGATACACGCTTTCGCGAACGCAAAAGCGTGCACTGATCAGGTAAGTTAAAGAGCAAAACAATAAACTGTTTGTTATCAACTCATTTTAAATAGGTCATGTCCATAGGAGAGCTGGTGGACCATATTCCGAGCGGAGGATTACCTACTTTCTCTGTGTTGTAGATGGTGTGATACGGCAGGGTATTGGTGAAATAAACCGGCACTTCGTCAGCAACGATTGTCTGAAATTCTTTATACAAGGCAGTTCGCTTTTCAGGATCTGCCTCTTTGCCAGCCATTTCCAGTATTTCATCGACACGTGCGTTCGAGTAGCCCTGCGTGTTAGACCAGACACCTTTACCGATGTTGTCTGAAAGGTAGGTACGGTGAACCCCAATAACCGGATCGCCCCAGTTAAATACAGTATCCCAGCTCATTTCGAAATCCATTTCTCCCATACGCTTGGCCCAGGTAGGGAAGTCGGCACTGGCCCGAACAGTGACATCGATACCGACCTTTTTCAAAGCGCCGCGTACATACTCTGCATTGGGCTTAAGTTCTGCCCAACCAAAGTCGATGGTCAGGCCGAACCGGTTTCCGTCACTATCTTTCTCGAATCCTGCTTCGTCCAGTAATGCATTGGCCTTGTCCAGATCGAGTTCATACTGTTCTACATCGGGATTGTGAAAGGGACTGTCAGGATGAACGCCGGATGGCGCAGCAGCTGCTGTGCCGCGTTGTATGGCTTTTAGAATAAAGTTCTTATCAATTGCGTAGGCGATTGCCTGACGCACTTTTTTCTCTTTAAGAGGGCCGCTTGAAGTATTCATAGCAAGCCAGTCAATCGGACCAATGGCGCCATAGCCTTCGGATGTCACGGTCAGGTTTTCGACTTTCTTTAGTCGGTTGATATTCTGCGGTGCAACTTCGAACGCGCCAAAGTCTACCTCGCCACTTTCATAAGCCAGTGTACGGGCGGCGGGGTCTGAGATAATTCTCAGTACCATTTTATCAAGATACGGACGGCCTTCGATGAAGAAATCATCAAAGCGCTCGAGAATGACGTGTTCACCGCTCTTGTACTCACTCAGTTTAAACGGCCCCGAGCCGACCACGTTCTCAGTGTTGCGCGGGTGGGTTTTGGGGTTCTCACCATCACCGTAAATGTGTTTGGGGATAATCGCCATTAACTGACTGGACATGGCCAGCATCAGTGCCGGGTGTGGTTGAGTAAGATTGAGCACTGCTGTAGTTGCATCTGGTGTATCCACAGAGGTAACCGGTGCAAACATTGATTTGAACGGATGATGTTCCTTGATTACTTCTACGGAGAATGCAACATCTTCTGATGTAACGGGCTCTCCATCATGGAACCTGGCGTTGTCTACCAGATTGAGTGTCACTGTGAGTCCGTCTTCACTGACTTCCCAGCTTTCTGCAAGATACGGCTGTGGGGTCCAGTCTTCATCGTACCTTAGAGGTGCTGCAAATAGTTGCGCACCCGGAAAGCCGGTAGCGATACCGGATTGCACAGCCGGGTTCAAATTTCTAACGTTGGTTGCCATGGCGGCGATCAGTGTACCGCCCGGTTTAGGTTCATCGGCTACTGATGGAGTGACGAATGCAATGCTTACAATAGTCGCGGCGGCGGTTAGGCTCAGTACAAACTTTTTCATACCTTTTCCTCTGCTGAAGCTTCAGTCTGTTTAACTATTCACCCAATGGTACCAACGGGTTTAAAGGCCAATGGTGTCGGTCCTTAAGGTCTTCTTCTCATGAGTTTTATTTAGTGAAGTTATACAATAGGCATTGCTCGATGCTAGCATGCTTCCTGTACGCATAGCCATAGGGCAGAGATCTGTGATCAAAATTTATCAGGCCGGAAAAATAATCACAATGAATCCTGCGCGGCCGTACGCGACCCATGTCGCGGTAAGAGACGGGGTGATTCTCGGCGCCGGGAGCCTCGATGAGCTTGAAGGCTGGGGGGAGTACGAGTTGGATCAGCGTTTTCTGGATAAAACACTGATGCCAGGGTTTGTTGAGGGCCACAGTCACGCTATGGAAGGGACGCTCTGGTCTTATACCTATGCGGGGTATTTTGATCGAATGGATCCGGATGGCAAAATTTGGCCTGGGGCCAGGAGTATGGCTGAAATGCTGGATCGTCTAAAAGAAGCCGAATCCAGACTAAGTGATCCCGATCAGCCGTTACCAGGCTGGTCTCTCGATCCGATCTACTATGACAATGAACGAGTCAGCCGGGAACAACTCGATCAGGTGTCAGGTACACGCCCCATAGGTGTCTTGCACGCCTCGGGTCATATTATGAATGTGAACTCTAAAGCGCTGGATCTGGCCGGTCTGCTGCGTACCGGGATTGATAATCCCGGAATACCACTGGGTGAAGACGGATTGCCTACCGGTGAGCTTAAAGGGCCGGATGTGATGGGGTTGTTGTTTGCTCACATAGGGTTTCAGGGGGACTTCCTTGATTGCGATGAAACCGGGCTGGTTAACTTTGGCAAGCTCTGTATACGATCAGGTGTGACCACTGCAACGGATCTGGCCGCCAGGCTATCAGATGAAACCGTGGCTCTTATGCAGGATGTGACTGGTCGGGATGATTATCCTGCTTGTGTAGTATCTCTGTTGTTTCATGGGGGAGTATCTCCCGATGATTTAATTGCTCGTGCCCAAGAACTAAAAACGCAAAGCAGTGAGAATTTGCGCATCGGTAAGATCAAAGTGGTATGCGATGGCTCAATACAGGGTTTTTCAGCTCGTATTCGCAGTCCGGGTTACTACAACGGTGCACCCAATGGTTTGTGGTATATCTCACCCGAGCATTTAAAAAAGATACTAAGCGACAGTCTAAAACTGAATTTACATGTACACGTGCATACCAACGGTGATGAGGCCACTGAATTGCTACTGGATACCATGGAAGCCTGTTTGCTTGAATATCCTGCAGCGGATCATCGATTTACAATACAGCATTGTCAGTTAGCTGATGTCGCACAATTCAGACGCATGGAAAAACTCGGTATGTGTGTGAATCTGTTTGCCAACCACCATTTCTATTGGGGGGATGAACACTACAAGCTCACTGTGGGACCTGAACGTGCACTAAGAATGAATGCCTGTGCCACGGCACTTAAGCATAATGTGCCCATGGCGATACATTCGGATGCACCTATCACGCCGCTGGCTCCTTTATTTACCGCATGGTGTGCTATTAATAGAATCACGGCCTCGGGCCGGGTTCAGGGTGAGGCAGAGCGAATCCAGTTGCATGAAGCGTTGTATGCCATCACGCTGGGTGCTGCATACACCTTAAAGATGGATGGTGAAGTGGGATCTATTGAAACCGGTAAACGCGCTGATTTTGCGGTGCTTGAAGATGATCCCGAAAGCATTGGCCCGGACAAACTCAAAGACGTTAAAGTCTGGGGGACTGTGCAGGGTGGGCGTATTTTCGCGGCAAGTGATCTATAGATTAATATGCTCGCATCAATTCCTGTCACAGTGATCGGTGGTTACCTAGGCTCAGGTAAAACAACACTGGTCAACCACTTGTTGCGTAATGCAAATGGCAGGCGTCTGGCAATTATGGTTAACGAGTTCGGTGACTTGCCCATCGATGAAGACTTAATAGAAGCTAACGGCGATGAAATTATCTCACTGGCCGGTGGCTGTGTCTGCTGTAGTTACGGCAATGACTTGATTAATGCCATGAATGCGCTGGGCCAACTTGCACCGCCTCCGCACAATGTTTTACTTGAAACCAGTGGTGTGGCTTTACCTGGTGCGGTGGCAGGTACTATTTCTCTGCTGCCAGACTACACACTCGATGGAATCGTGGTAATGGCGGATGCCGAAACAATCAGGGTGACAGCAACTGACAAATACATGAGTGACACCATTGTTCGCCAGCTCGTTGATGCGGACTTGGTGGTGCTAAATAAAACTGATCTGATCTCAGAGCGGCAAGTTGAAGAACTGCGTACCTGGCTTTTGGGCCGCGCTGAAAGTGCACGTCTAATAGAAGCGCAACAGTCTGCTATTCCTCCAGATGTGGTGTTACAAAATTTTGTGCAAGTTGATCATAACTACCAAAGCGGATCTCACAGTCCGAACTTTGCAACCAGTGAAATTACTGTTGAAGGCCCTGTTAACGCGATTGACTTTGCGCAAAGACTTATAAAGGAGAATCCTCTTCTAGTACGAGCCAAAGGGTTTGTTACAGAGATAAGTGGCTTACAGAAAACTATTCAGATAGTTGGCAGTCGATACAACATAAGTGATGCACCCGAGGGTGTTAAAGATTCAATGGTAGGTATATTCAAGAATAGTAGTGATAAGACCTTGTAAGGTGACTTATGATCAATATAACAATTATTGCCAGTCTCTTAAGGCCGCGAGTTACATACATCAATGGGGTGATTCTCATGTGTGGAAAGTCGGAGGAAAAGTATTCGCTATAGGTGGGTGGGAGAAAATTGATAAACCTGCCTTCACGTTTAAAACAACACAGTTGGAATTCCAGGTGTTAAAAGTACAACCCGGATTCAGGCCAGCGCCTTATATGGCATCTCGTGGCATGATTTGGATACAGTTATACGATCCCTCTGAGTGCAAAGACAAGGAACTAAAATACTACATAAAGGAGTCATACCGCATTGTTTCATTGGGACTGACCAGGAAAATGCAAAAAGAGCTGGGTTTAAGATAGTGACAGTGATGAATACGGGTATCTGTGTATGAAAACAACTATGCAATATCGCTGGTCAGTCGAAGCGGGACTTTTGAGGGCAGGTTGGCTTGCAGTGAATCTACGGCGTCAATTGACTGAGCATGGCAGTTTCAAACGGTTATGGTCTGTGTTTGCTTGAATAGATTATTGATGCAAATTTTTAAGGGCTGAGAAGGCCTTTGGCTGAAGATACTCAAAGGCCTTGTAGTTCACTATACGAATCGATTAATCAGATTCTCCAGCCGTTCCTGTCGTCCCGATTGTGGTTCCGGTGAATCCGGGTTATTCATAACCTGATTGAAGCACTGATCCAGCCCGCCTTTTAACATAGATTGTGATTCTTTGGTGTTCCAACCAGTGTATCGATCATCGCGAGCCTTCTCTAAAGTGCCGTCTTCAAGCATGGCGGCTGCAGACTTGAGTCCACGAGCGCAGATGTCCATAGCGCCGATATGTGCTGCCACCAGATCTTGCGGATCCAGAGACTGACGACGAATTTTAGCGTCAAAGTTTGTACCGCCCGTGGTAAAGCCGCCCGACTTTAGTACTTCGTAGTAGGCCAGTGCGACTTCAGGTGTATTGTTCGGAAACTGATCTGTGTCCCAGCCGGATTGATAGTCATTGCGGTTCATATCGATTGACCCAAGAATGCCGAGTGACGCTGCCATAGCGAGTTCATGTTCAAAACTGTGTCCGGCAAGAATAGCGTGACCTTGTTCGATATTCATTTTAACTTCATCTTCAAGGCCGAACTCACGCAGGAAACCATAGACGGTCGCGACATCGTAGTCGTACTGGTGCTTTGAAGGTTCCTGTGGTTTGGGTTCTACCAGAATGGTGCCTTTGAAACCGATTTTGTGTTTGTACTCAACCACCATTTGCAGAAAACGTCCGGCGTTGTTGCGCTCACGTTTCAGGTCTGTGTTCAGTAGCGTTTCATAGCCTTCACGGCCACCCCACAATACATAGTTTTCACCTTCCAGCTTATGGGTGGCGTCTATGCAGGTTTTAACCGTAGCAGCCGCCCATGCAAACACCTGTGGATCAGGGTTGGTAGCTGCGCCTGACATAAATCGTCGGTCAGTGAATAAATTGGCTGTACCCCATAGCAGGCGTGGCCCGCCAGATTCCATCTTGACGCCTATATAATCGACAATCTCTTCAAGGTTGCGTGTGTTCTCTTTAAAATTTGCACCCTCGGGGCGTATGTCAGCATCGTGGAAGCAGAAATAGGGCTGGCCGAGCAGGCTGAATAACTCAAAGGCTACATCGGCTTTCATCCTTGCGAGATCCAGTGTGTCACCGAACCATGGACGTTGAAATGTTTGGCCTCCAAACGGATCGCCACCAGGCCACGCAAAGCTGTGCCACCATGCCACAGCAAAGCGCAGATGATCTTCCATCCGTTTACCCAGCAATATTTCTTCGGGATTGTAGTGGCGAAATACAAATTCGTCCTGAGACTCCGTGCCGGCGAACTTTATGGTTGGTATGTCTTTAAAGAAATCGGTCATGAAATTTCCTGAAGCGCCACACAGGTGCTTGTAACTTAATCGCTGCCGTTAGTAGTCAGTTTACCCACTTGCGTCACTGTGGGAGGAATTTACCCGGAACGACGCCGGCTACTCAGGATAGACATTGCCCACAGCTCGTTTGGATTGCGTATCGCAAGAATCCGCGGCCAGTTCCTTTCCTGAGAGGTGTGGCAGTCTTTTCAAGGTGCTAATTGTGAGACGCTCCCGGTGACAATACTACCTTAGTTTCAGGCTGATGTATGATAGAACGGGATGGCTAAATCTAAAGAATACGATTTCATAGTAGTTGGTGCGGGATCAGCTGGTTGCGTGCTGGCTAATCGGTTGTCGGAGGACGGGCGATACACTGTTCTGGTGCTGGAGGCCGGCCCACTGGATCGCAAGTTGATGGTACATGTGCCTGCCGGTGTTTATCACGCGTACAAAGATCCATCCATTAACTGGAATTACACCAGTGAGCCAGAAGTTGATTGCGATAACCGCAATATTGAGTTGCCACGAGGCAAGCTTATTGGTGGCTCTTCGTCGATAAATTCTATGGTGTATATGCGCGGCCATCCACTTGATTACGACGGTTGGGCCGCCAATTATGGATTAACAGATTGGTCGTACGCTCACTGCCTGCCTTACTTCAAGCGTTGTGAGTCATCAGACCGTGGTGCTGACGAGTGGCGTGGAGATCAGGGACCTCTGGGGGTCACAAAAGGCAAGCTTGTTAACCCGTTATATGATGCGTTTATTCGCGCCGGCGAGCAATCTGGTCAGGGGACCTCTGAAGATCTGAATGGCTTTAAGCCTGAGGGAGTAGCACGCCTTGACAGCACCACAAAAAACGGTATGCGCTGCAGTGCGGCCGTAGCCCACTTAAAACCTGCGATAAAAAGACCCAATGTAGTGCTTAAGACCCGGGTTCTGGTGCATCGTATTGTGCTTGAAAACAATCGTGCAGTTGGAGTTGAGTTTGAGCACAAAGACACAACGCGAACAATCAATTGCAGGCGATCAGTTATTGTGAGTTGCGGTGCAATTAATACTCCACAGTTGTTAATGCTCTCAGGCATCGGAGATGCCGACTACCTGCGTAGTATGAATATCAAAGTACGTCATCATCTACCGGGCGTTGGTCGGAACTTGCAGGATCACCTGGTTATCATTACAGGTTATGAATGCACTAAAGATGTATCGCTGCACAGACTCACACGGCCACATAAAAAGTTGCAAGTTGGATTGCAATGGTTATTTACTCGTAAGGGGTTTGGTGCATCTAATGTGTGGGAGATGGGAGGTCTTGTAAATGGCAATGATGCAGTTGAGTATCCCAATCTTCAGTACCATTTTGCCCCGGTTTACAACGAATACGAAGGGCGCAGACTGAAACTTCGTCAGGGTTTTCAGCTTCACTGCGATCAGCTGCGACCTCGTAGTCGCGGTGCGGTAACACTGCGGTCGAACCATCCTGGTGACAGACCATCGGCGCAATTCAATTACCTTTCCGACCCTCACGATATGAAAGAGATGAAACAGGGCTTTCAGCTAATGTACGATATTCTGCACCAGCCTGCCTTTGATGAGTACCGAGGTACACGTATCGCACCAACCCCTGATGTCAGATCAGAACGGGAGATTGAAGCATGGATACGTTCCGCTGCTTCAACGGATTATCACCCCTCTGGTAGTTGTCGAATGGGGCTTGACGAAAATGCAGTTGTCAACGAACGATTGGCAGTACGTGGGCTTGAGGGTTTACATGTTGTGGATGCCTCAGTGTTTCCGGACATTGTCAGCGGCAACCTGAACGCGCCAACGCAAATGATCGCAGAGCGTGCGGCAGATTGCATCCTGAATAAAGAGCAATTACCGCCCGAGACCGCGCGATTTCATTTTCAGGGCCAGAGCTAACGCATTTGCATGAGTACATCTGACAAGATGTGAGCGACGTTTCTGTATAGACAGTGAGTGGTAAAATCGAACATGATGTAGAACGATATTTCCCGGGGGAAACCGAAGTGATCGATACCAACAATTAAAAAGATTGGTTTTGTTTGCGCCCAGGAGATCGCAGACCATACCTGTGAGACCGCACAACATTTCGATTGGCCGGTTATCGGCATGGGCTGCAC
>CAZQKJ010000091.1:0-10876 GCA_964593315.1 uncultured Granulosicoccaceae bacterium | reverse complement strand
TCTCCGGCAACTATGACTACATTCAGACTCGCCAGTTGCCGGGCGTTAGTGTAGTTGAGCAGTAGCTGGTAGTAGCTCGGCAAGCATAAGGTGTGGGAAACAGACTCTGATTCAATCGTCTTCGCTATCGCTTCTATATCTTTTTCTTGTTCGGGCCGAGGTATTACCAGTTTACCACCGCTACAAAGAGACCAGTATATCCCGGCCACCGAACTGTCGAATGCTATTGATGACAACAAAAGGAAATTTTTTATCGGTGACTGATAGTATTCTACTCGGGTTGCAGTTGAATACATCAGGTTGTCATGAGTGATCTTTACCCCTTTTGGCACTCCGGTGGAGCCAGAGGTAAACATAACGTATGCAAGATTTTCTGAGTTAATCTCTACATTCTCTACTCTGTCCCGCGACAAGCTCAAAGTATCTTTTATATACAGGTGATTAACTGGGCTATTTTCTAATTTACTCGAAACTGATTGGTCAGTTACTATGTGAGTGAGAGTGGCTGCCTCCAGCAGAGACTGGATTGTTGTTTGGGGGTAAGACGGATCAATTGGAACATAGGCATAGCCCGATTTGAGAATACCCAACAGAGCCGCTATCTGATCGATACTTCTGGGTAGCATCAGTCCAATTGGAACGCTTTTGTCAGATTTAACAGACTGCAGAATCAACCGGGCTATCTGATTTGCGCGCGCGTCAAGCTCGGCGTAGGTCACCGTCTCTGATTCAAACAACACGCAAGGGCTATCAGGATTTTCGTCTGCTACAGACTCAATCCATTGGTGTATGCTATCGTGCCCTGCTCCAGTTACCGGATCAATTCTACCTTTGCATATGGAATCATGACCAACAAGGTTGTTTAACTCGTCCGGCGTGACACTTGCGTTCGCCACCATGACATTAATGAGTCCTTCCAGGTATTGAGCCATACCCTGAACGTCTGATTCAAAGTACCGATGAGAATCATAGACGAGCTCCATATCGAGCACGTTTCCGGGGGCTGCGATAAAAGCTAGCGGATAGTGACTCTGTGTGATCTGATAGTCTATATCAGAGAATTGAATATCATTACTGCCGGATCCAATATCCAATTCACTTGAGTGCCCGGCGATGGTAATAATGCTTTCAAAAGCCTTGTCAGTATCCTCTGCGCTAATGTACTTCTGAATGACACCAAGCTGTGAATAGTCATACTTCGCACTGCTATGTATATCTGCTTGAATAGCTTGCATCCAGTCTACAAGCGAAAGCGATCGCTCGATATCGATTAGTCTGGGCTGCGCATTCAAATAGAGTCCCACAGATTTCTCCATACCTTCAATATCAGAATGTCTGCCGGAAACAGTCGATGCAAACAACAAAGAATTGCTGTGACTGTAGCGCTGTAGCAACAGTGCCCACGCAGCATGCAGAAAAGTGCTTAAAGTAATACGGTGACTCTGACAAAACTCGGTCAAATTTCTGGTCTGAGACAATGACAGACCAAATTTGACTAGCGGAATAATTGTTGAGGCTTCTTCACCTTGGTTGAAAGCAGAACGGGCGCGTAGTTTGGTCGGTGTTGCTGAAGCGCTATTCAAATAGGTTCGCCAGTAAGTGTTGGCGGCTTGCTGATCCTGAGCTGCGAGCCAATGTACGTACTGTGAGTATTGATAGATACTGTGATCTGTCTGATCGCAATATCGATCAGATTGATAACACTCGAGCACATCACTTAGGATATTGGGAGTCGATACGCCATCAGCTAACAGATGATGTACGCTCCATAAAATGCGCCAGCGTCTTTCCGCAACTTTGACCAATGTAATTCTTGACAGTGGAGCTGTTGAAATATCGATTTTACGCAGGCGCTCCTTGGCTACGAGTTGATACATTGATGTATCCACCTGATCTGCGGACATGCCGGTCCAGTCAAGTGTGACCCAGGGTAGCTTTACTTCTTTAGCGATGACCTGTAAAGGTTCTTCGAGTCCATCCCAGTGGAACTCTGCCCTCAGTGCTTGATGCATGTGGTAGGCAGAGTGCCAGGCACGCTTGAGTTTTTCCGTATCAACGCTACCAGACAATCCCAACGTGACATAGGTTACGTAAGTATCCTGATCAGGTGTCGCTAAACTGGCATACAGCATGCCTGACTGTATTGGCGTCAGTACAAATGCATCTTCAACATTGTCAAGTGACATGGTTGATTAGACCGGTTCTCTCTACGACCCAGTAAGAAGCCAACACCATTGCCACCATGGAAATTGGAATAACTACGCCCGGTCGATAAATAGACTTATCGCGCAGGAAATAGAAGACCGGGAAAATCAGCGCAACAATGGCGAACTGACCAATCTCTACACCAATGTTAAACATAACGAGAATGTGCCCGAGCTGTACCGTTCGAAATTGCAGGTCTGCCATAACAGATGCAAACCCAAGCCCGTGAAACAGACCGAAAATAAACACCAGCAGCCACGCATGCGAATTGATGACGGGATATATATTGTTTAACGCAATGGCAATAATGGAAATTGCGATAACCGTTTCAACAAAAGCCGAGTTAAGACTCACCAGCCCAAATGCCGCCAAAGATAATGTTATTGAGTGCGCGATCGTGAATAGAGTGACGATTTTAAGCGTGTTAATAAATGCCCCCTTAAAACTCTCTACCGGTGACCACTCTCTTTTATTGACTATTAGAACCGTCGTCAGAAGCAGAACCAGCACAAATAAAACATGATCAAGCCCGAACCAGATGTGCAGAACACCCTGCACCAGAAAATCTTTCCACTGCAGAATCCCCGATGGATTGACCAAGTCTAAAGTGCCACTGGATTTGGCAGGACTGAACACCATGAACACGGATTCATCGCCAAAGTCTTTGTTGGCAATCTTGTTGTAATCCACGATGATCAGACTTCGATGTAGTCGATCTAATTTGGCAAATTCCGGTGTTAGAAATATGGTGTTTTCAATGGTAACTTCATTCAATTGGGGCAGCCGATCAGTTCGGAAATGATACTGAGCGAAATCAAGGACCTCTCCCTGCACCCCCGGCCCGGTGAATTGGTAGTCGATAGGGCCTGTGTTGTCAGCGATGCTGAAGTTCTGCTCCAGATACTGCTGGACAGTATCTGACGATGCTTCAATCCGATCGATCAGATCATCACTGTCCGGGCTAATGTCTACGCCTAACTTCCCAGCCAGATCATTGACATTCAGCTCAAAATGCCCGCTGATATGATCGTCCTCAACATTCACCCACACGTAGTTCTCTCTCGGCGCGTGTGCATAAGCCAATGAACTGAGAAAGAAAGCAAGCGTTACAAATGCTGCACAAAGACTGGTGATTTTTTTCATTTAGACGGATGCCCGGAGACTAACACTAAAACAGGATTGCGGTGAGGATCACAAAATGTTCGAACGATGCACAGATTTTATCAAGATCGAAGTGAACGCCGCATGCACTCACTAGCATAACCTGCGGCTACTGCGGATCACGCGCAGTAGTTCACATCGTCCCATGTAAATTGGTACACCGAAACACATTTCGTGTGTCAATTGGAGATACACTGTTGCGTCGCATGACCAGCATCCTGGATCCCTCTCGGACGCGCGCTTTTGACAACGATCATCTATGAAAAGTTCACTCGAAAGATTCAAATCACTGTGCTCCCAACGGGAGTTGAATCAATTCTGGCTGTTGTTAGTGCTGGGGATTGTGATTTCAACGCTACAGGTAGCGAGTGTCGCCTCTATTCTGCCTTTTCTTGAACTGGCGTCAAACCCAAACGCACTTGCTGACAGCCAGTTTTTGAACTCGTTTTACCTGAGATTTGACTTTAGTTCAGAGAAACAGATGATCATAGCAATCGCATGGATGGCATTGCTATTTATGGTGGCGTCGAATCTGCTGTCAATCGTATCTGTGTGGTTCCAGCAAAAAATTGCATGGAATGTCTCTCATAACGTCTCTATGCATCTGGTAAAAACCTATGCAGAGTTGCCTTATCAATTCTTTCTGGATAAAGACTCGTCAGATCTCATACGATCGGCAATAGACGATATCAACAATCTTGTTAACGGTATTGTGCTTGCCGGCTGCAACCTGATATCGCAGCTTTTAATCACCCTATTGATATTTCTGATGCTGGTGATCGTCAATCCTGTTGTTGCACTGACTGCAGTCGGGGTGATCGGATTGATTTACCTGGTTATTGTACTGGCAAGACGCACCGCCCTCACAAGCCTGGGCAACGAGATTCTTCAGACAACCTCAGATCGATACCGGACCTTTGTTGAATTTATAAGCGGTATTAAAACTATCAAAAGTGATGGCGTGAAATCCTTCTTTATTGATCGATTTGAAGTGCCTTCTGAGCGATACTCTACGATTCGCCCGCTTGTCCAGGTAACCTACGCCGCGCCAAAATACCTGGTGGATACCCTGGCGTTTGGAGCAGTACTTTTTATCATCCTCTATCTCGCCAATTCAGAGACGGGATTTGTTGATACATTGCCAACCTTGACGCTATTCACATTGGCAGGCTACCGTTTGATCCCCGCCATTCACGGCGCTTACATTTCATTTGCACAGATGCTCAATAGCTACCCGGCAATTGATGCTATTTGTGACGATATTCAGTCGGCGGGTGATGTTGTGCCGCCTAACACAGAATCAGTTAGCTTTGATCGTGGTATAGAACTGAGATCGATAGCTTTCTCCTATCCGGAAGTACCAACAGCTGCGGTTGACGGTATCTCTATGACCATACCCAAGGGCTCGAAGATAGCATTTGTAGGCCCTTCCGGTTCAGGAAAAACGACTCTGGCAGATTTGGTTATGGGTTTACTGGAGCCAGTCGCCGGGGATATCCTGATAGATGATTCACCACTGGTACCAGAGCGATACGATGCGTGGAGGCAACTGATCGGGTATGTACCACAAGAAGTGTTTCTCTACAACGATACTATTGCAAATAATATAGCGTTTGGTTCAAGCACTGTCGATCAGCAGTTGGTCAGAAAGGCCGCCGGAATGGCACAAATTAGTGAATTTATTGAGACACAGCTAGCGGATCAGTATGAAACCCTTATTGGTGAGAGAGGAACCCGCTTAAGTGGTGGTCAGCGACAAAGACTGGGATTGGCACGCGCCCTTTACCGACAACCTTCATTGTTGGTACTGGATGAAGCCACCAGCTCACTGGACAATGTCACCGAGGGCGATGTAGTCAAAGCCATTCACGAGGAATTGCCACAGGTTACGATTATCATGATTGCGCATCGCATATCAACGGTTGTTCGCTGTGACAAGCTATACGTGATTGATCGCGGAAAGATTACTGATGAAGGTGACTATCACACTCTGCTGGAGAGCAGTGAACAGTTTAAAGCACTGGCGCGCTTCGACTAAAAATATCAGACGCGTCAGGACTGCTTGACCAATTGTTGTAGTCTGGTACCCAGAATGCTCACTTCGGGTTCGGTAAACATGGTTTCATGGCCAATGGGCATGGTGATAATATCAAGCTCTGCCGACATTTCCTCCCAGTGCATATGGTACGGGTCAAACTCTCGGTCATTGCCTCGAATCAACACCACTTTCTGGTCAATGGGTGTGCCCAGATATTTGTACATCCCGGCATGCGCTTCCTCATGCGCCCAGGTCAAATAGACCTGCTTTCTGGATAAGGTCGATCCGAATTTCAACTGGCAGTGCTCGAAGCTCTTTTTTAGAATCAGCTTCGCTCTATAGCGCGTATATGCCGCAATGCGCTTAGCCAGTTCTAATGTGCCCTCAAGCCTTTTCCCGTCGCTGCTAGCTTTTAGTGCAGTCTTTAACTTTTCACTGTTCGAGTCTCTCAGTTTGGCTAACGGTGCATGGGCATCAATAGCTACGAAGAGAGCGACTTCCTGCCCTTGGGCTTTGAGTTGTTGAATGATCTCGTGAGTGACGATAGTGCCAAGGCAATGTGCCACAAAGTAGTATGGTCCCTCTGGCTGATAAGATTGAATCTCCTGAAGATAATGTTTCGCTATTTGCGGGATAGAGTTCATCGGCTTACATTCACCATCGAGACCGACCAGCTGCAAACCGATCACCGGCTGGTCTTCATCAAAGTACGGTGTTATTGAACGCAAAAATAACGCATGGCTTCCTACGGCATGAATGAATATCACCGGATTTTTAGATCCTGAAGGCTTGAGCGGGATCAGGGATTGCCAGTTTGACTGTTCCGTTGCGCCATCAATTCGGCTGGCTATACCAGCTATGGTGGGGTGACTGACTATATCCAGCATTGTGAGCTTTGCACCTAATCTATCTTCAATTCGAGCAATCATTTTTACCGCGGCGATTGACCTTCCACCGAGCGCGATGAACTCATCATTGATGTCAATTGAGGTAGTGCCAAGCAACTCCTCCCAGATTTCAGCCACAGCAAGTTCTGTCTTGTTTCTTGCCAATTGTTTAGGCGTTTTTGGCAGCGAATATAGTTCGGGTGCAACGGCATGAGTGATCTGATCGATAACTGGATTATCAGCTAAGGCCTCGAGAGATTGCGCTACGGTAGTATTAATATTGGAGCAAACACGGGATAGAAATTTTGGAAAGCCATCCAGCACGCTGTGAAGCTTGTTATCCTGTAAGTGATCCGCGTATATGAATTTAAAGCGCCATTTAGCTCCAGGTCTGATTGTGAGCGTAAGCGGATACATGCTGGTTAGATCACCAGAAAATTCACTCATTGAGACACAAGCTTCTGAACTATTTGTGCCATCAGACTCTTGAAGCACAATGCCCCCCAACGGCAGATTCTCGAACAACACCAGATGATCAAATAGCTCATCATTCTGCGCCAGTCCTATGTAGTCACGGACATCTTCGAGTGGTATATGTTCAAAGTTCATCAATGCAAAGCCATCACGATGCGATTGGCGAATACAATCTGCAAGTGTCTGTGATCGCTTAAGAGAAAATCGTCTGGCAATAACATTGGCAAAATAGCCAGTCATTACCTGGTTGTCTGGTAAATCAAAGGATCTCCCAGCGGAGGTAGTACCAAAGACAACATCATCCTGATCAGCGATTGCTGCAAGGTATAAAGCCCAGGCGGTATAGACAATTGCTGCCTGAGTGACCTTTAACTCCGCCACAATATCCTTAATCTGTGCGTCGAGCCTGGTATCCGAATGCACCACTCGGGTCAGATGGTTACCAGGATCCGTGTTAGCGAGTTGTGCAACATGGCCGAACTGCGCTGAGAAAGACACAGGTTCGTTATAATGTGCCAGCTGCTGAGTCCAGAATGCTCGGCCAGCTGATTCATCTTGCCCAGACAACCACTCCAGGTAGTCTGCCTGTGTTGACCTGGTAAACAGTGGCAGCTCTGTACCTTTCTGCTTGCTTGAGTAAATTCGCGCCAGATCGTTTAACAACACCACACATGACCAACCATCCAGCAGCAAGTGATGACAAGACCAAAAGAACTCAACGATATGTTCATCCGTTTGAACAGCCAGCAACTTGTGGACTGGCGGGCTGGATAGATCAAGCCCTTGCTGGCGCAGTTGAATGAGTCGTTGATCGATGTAATCCTGCTGCACCTCTGGCGGGTCGCTGCGTTTATCTGCCCATTCCACCGGCAATTGGCAGGATTTTAAAGCCACTAACATGGAAGGCTTGTTTTCCGGACTTTGCAGCGTCAGTCGCATGGATTCGTGAGCGGCCGTTAACTCCTGCCATGAATCATTAAAAACGTCCTGCTCCAGCGGGCCCTTAATGACGAAGCGAATCTGAATGAATCCAGGGTCCGCAGACTCATGCTGCAGACTGTAAAATGCTAATCCTCGTTGTTTTTTCTGCAGCGGATAAATGGCCTGTACATTGTCACGAGAGATCATAAGTTGAAGTTTTAGTTCGCCGTTTTCTTAATGGGTATCACTTTCAGACGCAGCAGGTGCGTATGGTATCTGTATAGGACCAGAGCTATTGAGTTTCGTCCCACAAATAGTTTGAATAAACCATCGAACTGAGATCTATTTTGCGATGAGCTGCTTGATGGAGTGGTCTGTGGTCCTCACTGTATACATGGCAGCGAATTATTGCAGTTATTCCTGGCATTCCTGATGATTCGAGACAGCACTGACTATAACCCTGTGAGGAATTAACCTCGAAAAGATGACATGTCTAGTCAATCAATCTACCGGGAACCGGCTGCCCACCGCAGAGGCCCGAAAGATAAAACACCAGTCAGTATGATCGGCTCCTGTGATACCTACTCAGGTCACCCTTTTTGCAGCGGAGGCAATTGCCTGATCTGCCTGGCGCCAGGCGAATGCACTGATTCGGCAGGGCCTCTTAGTCGACCAGAGCAATCACCTTACCAAAGCGCTTACTCAACCAGAGAGATCACTCAACCAAAGCGCCGGGCCCGGCGGTAGCACCCGGTGGGCACTTACCAAGAATAATCATCCCGAGCACTTCATCCTTGCTGACATCCTGAGTAGAGGCACTACCCACGACGGCACCGTTTTTCATCACCACCACACGATCCGCCAGATCAAATACATCATGGATATCATGGCTTATCAGGAAGATACCAATACCATCATCTTTCAATTGGTGAATGAGTTGCCCGACCTGTTCAGTCTCTGCAGGGCCAAGTGCTGCAGTGGGTTCATCCATGATGAGAATACGTGCGTTAAAGTGAATAGCACGTGCTATGGCAACCGATTGACGTTGTCCGCCGGATAGCTGCTTTACCGGATCTTTAAATCGGGTGAAGTTCGGATTAAGGCGATTCATCACTTTACGTGTTTCCGCTTCCATTGCGGCGTCATCCAGCGTGCCCCAGCGTGTTAAAAGCTCACGCCCGAGATACAAGTTGGCTGCAGCATCGACGTTATCAGCCAGTGCTAAGGTTTGATAAATGGTCTCGATACCGAATTCTTTTGCATGCCGCGGGTTGTTGATGGTTGCCTCTTTCCCGTCAACAAAAATTTGTCCACTGTCACGCGCATAGGCGCCAGAGAGAATTTTGATTAGCGTAGATTTACCAGCGCCGTTGTGACCCAAAAGACCAACAACTTCCCCTGCATGTAGCTCACAGGAAGCTTTGTCTACAGCGTGTACGCCGCCAAAGGAAATGGAGATATCCTTAAGCTCAACAAGTGGTGTCCGGTTTTCCATTGTTCTTACTTACACCGAGTTTCTGCGATAGAGATTATCGAGGAAGACTGCAATCACCAATACACACCCAACAACCAGCTGTTGAATGGCGGAATCAAACCCGATTAACACCATCCCGGACTGCAAAGACTGCATGACCAGGGCACCGAGAATGGCACCGTAAATGGTCCCGATTCCACCAGCGAACGACGTTCCACCAATAACTGCTGCGGCAATAACATACAGTTCATCAAACTGACCCAGAGCCAGGGTTGCCGATTTCAATCGGGCACTGGCTATCACTGCAGCAATTCCCGTTAACGCACCCATGAGGGCGAATATCATCATGGTCATTTTTTTGGTATTGATGCCGGCTAGCTCGGCTGCCTCCGGGTTGCCACCGATCGCAAAAACATATCGACCAAAGCGAGTACGTGTAGCAAGGAATGTCATCGCAATACCAACAGCGATCGCAATCAGGATAGGAAAAGCAAATCCATGAGAGATAAAAAGGCCGCCCTCCGGCACTTCGATGTTGTTAGCAGCTGCATACTTTTTCACTATACCTTTTGGCCAGGGATAGGCGTTCATGACCATGACAGAACCGAGCACTACTGCAGTACCAACACCACCCAACAAAAACTCAGCCCACAGAGGTCTGGTTGGAAAATCAAATCGCTTGCGCTGCCGACGACCACTCACCAATAGAAACACAATACCAAGGCATACAACGATGCCAAGTATCCAGGACCCGGTGGCGCCTATCGTGCCGTACGGACCACCACCAATGAGAGCGAATGTCTGATCTACCGGGGCTATGGTTTCACCTCGCGCCACCAGATAAGAAGCGCCACGCCATATCAAAAGACCACCCAGAGTCACGATAAAAGCCGGAATACTCAGATAGGCGATTAAAAAACCCTGAAAAGCCCCGATCATTGCCCCGAACAAAATACCGACCGTCACAGTGATCGGCCAGATCATGGCATGCCCGAGACCGAGAAATTCAGGTAGCACCCATACTTGTACAACCCCCATAATCATCGCGGTGAAACCAAGCAACGATCCCACTGAAAGATCGATGTGACGGGTGACGATGATCAGCACCATGCCGGTCGCCATCACAGCAATAGAGGACGTTTGAACCGACAGGTTCCAGAGATTTCTGGGCGTTAAAAACGCACCAAAGCCGTTAACGAAATGTCCGTAAAAATGGAAACCGAGCCAGATCAGCATGAGCGCGCCGATCATACCCAGTAGTCGAGTGTCTACCTCTGTAGCGCGTAAAAAACGCACGACGGCGCTTTCTTTGTAGTCCTCGGATGAGTCGGACACCGTCTGTCTCCAGTCTTGCTGCGGGATCGTGAGAAAGGTTTTTTAAAGGATAGCGAAACCGTTATTCGCTTAGTTGCAGTCAGACTGCAGTGATACGGACTGCAGGAATCTGCAGTCCGCGTTGCACAGAGGCTTAAACTACCTAGCAGCCATCTACACCGTCTTGCGCACCTTCACAGGCCTTCTCTTTGCTGATCCAGCCAGCATCAATCACCTTGCCAATAGAGTCGGTTGTGATGGGTGTTGGCTCAAGCAGGATTGACGTTACTTCGACGCCGCGCTTACCACCAGAGAAAGGCGCGGTGCCGGGTACGTCAGTCAGTGCCTTACCATCTGCAAGCATTAATGCGGCTTCTGCCGCTACTTTACCCAGTGCACGAG
>CAZQKJ010000090.1:0-10923 GCA_964593315.1 uncultured Granulosicoccaceae bacterium | reverse complement strand
GCTATCTGGAGAGAAAAATACGGTTTCGATTTCCGTATCGCCGTGAATATGTCAATCAGGCAAATTCACGACTCCGACATGTGCCTGACAACCAAAGACGCACTGGCTGAATCCGGTTTACCCGCATCCTGCCTGACACTTGAGTTGACTGAAAATATGGTCATGGTGAATGCGGAATCCAACATCGAACTCTTGCTAGATCTGAAGAAGATTGGCATAAAGCTCTCCATTGACGACTTTGGTACTGGCTACTCTTCACTGAGTTACTTGCAGAGCTTCCCGCTGGACGAGCTTAAGATTGACCGATCGTTTATTGAAGAGGTTATATCAGTCGATCAGAAAGCACCGATTGTAAGAGCCATGGTTTCACTCGCTCACGATCTCGAAATGACAGTAGTTGCAGAAGGTATAGAAACAGAGATCCAGTTGCAGCACATGGGAAAGCTGAATTGTGAACTCTACCAGGGTTACTATTGCAGCAAACCTGTGGTTGCCGATGCATTTGATGAACTCTTGCAATCGCACTACCCTGATCAAAATACGGCTGATAAAAAAGCCGCTTGATCACAGCCAATCTGAACCAATAGCCTTGAAGCTGGCTGTCGGTTTTTCTGGATAACTTTATTCAAAACCACCCATACCATGATAACGCCGGGTGAAATCGGACGCGACTACTCACAAAACACAATCACCGGCATTTCCAGAGTGATGGTTGTTTGCTCCAGTATTTCAGAACCTCCCCAGAAGCACTTTTCATCTTCGGTTGTGACAAAGCTCTGTACACTGATTCGGTACTTCTCGTGCTCCCCGAGATACAAGGCTGCAAATCCTTCTGCATCTGTTGTTGCAGTAGATTCAATGTCTTCGAATTCAAGCTCCATTGAATTAACTTCGCTGCAATCGATCAGCTCTGGATAATCTGCTCCAAGCTGAGAGCAACTATCGCCAATAATAGTGGTATCTATATTCTGCACGATCGCTTTTCCCTTTGCGCGTGTTACAGAAACCAATGTCACAGGCTCAGCGGTCACAATTCTGTCGCCGTATACTGGAATAAAACCGGTATTGGGCGGGCTTTGTAAATATACAGATACCAAACGAGAGTTCTGCTGACTATCCTGTGCTGCTGCAACCGCGGGTGATTGAGTGGCTTCACGCCCGTCGCACGAGGCAACACAGACAGCGCAAACAAGAACAATGTTTCTAATCATAGTTGACGCCCCCTGATCGTACGGTTGAGTGAATGAATAAAGATCGGCCAATTCTTTGGCGCGCGGTGCTTAAAAGAACCATCCTGCAGTGTGACAAAGCAAATACCAACCCCGCCCTGATGACAGCCGATCACCCGGAGCCTGGCCCTCGCAGCCAATGTTACCGGCATCGGGCAAAATTGCGACAGATTATTGTCTGCACCATAGCTTCGGGGTAATCTTACAGACACTTAGTCACCTGCAGTTTAGCCATGATCAAGTTGCTCGCAGTTTCTGTATTCATCGCCGTCGGCGCGATAACCGGCGTGCTATTTCACAAGCTCACCGCAAAGCTGAGCCTTACCAATTGCCTGCTTCTCGGTGTAGCAGGAGCCTTCGCCGGTATCTGGATAGCTGACATCGCAGATGTCCACATGATTGGCAACGTCATCGATAACATCATATTCGCAGCTTGCGGCAGCACCTTACTATTGAGTCTCAACGCCATCATTCGCAGCCGCCGATAAACTACTCGCGACCTAAAACAATTTCAATAGCGGCAATTTAACAATGATCGAAGATATCAAAATTAAGCTGCCAGGCCGCAACCTCGCCGCACTGCGAACAGTCAATGGTACACCGCACTGTCGCATTCTGTGTGCCCACGGCTGGCTGGACAACGCGAATAGTTTTTTACCTTTGTTACCGATGATCAAAGACGCAGAATTAGTTGCAATTGATTTACCCGGTCACGGATACTCTGATCATCAGCAATCAATTTATACCCTCGCGACTGAGACCCACACGCTGCTGGCGATAGCCGACGCACTCGGATGGACTGATTTTTCTCTGATCGGCCACAGCCTCGGTGGCTGTATCGCACCATTCTCTGCAGCTGTTGCACCTGAACGTATAAGAAAATTGATCTTGATAGAAGCCGCAGGGCCAATTTCAGAAGAAGCACAGCAACTACCTGAGAGGCTGAAAAAATTTCATCATGATATGAGCCAGCGAGACAAATACGAATCCAGGGTTTTTAACTCGATAGATCAGGCTGTTGCCTCCAGATTACGGGCTAACAAAATGATGCCCGAATCCGCCCGATTAATAGTAGAACGGCAGCTACAGGAAACTACAGTTGAAGGTCAAACTCAGTGGCGCTGGCGGTTTGACCACAAACTACGCATCACCTCACCCAGCTACTTTACCGAAGATCAGGTGCGTGAAATTCTTAAATCTATTTCATGCGCCACACTGTGCATCATTGCTGACCAAGGCTATCTGGTTAATCGACATGAGACCGATGCTAGACTGCAATGCATCAGTGATATTAAATCAGTGACACTGACAGGATTCCATCACTTACACCTTGACACCCCGGAACCTGTTGCCGATGAGATTAATCAATTTCTTGTGTAGGGCTATTCTCGCTGCAAGCTGAACCACTCACAACAACAGCACTCACACTGAGAGAATCTCATACAAATTTATCTGCAATAGCAGCCGTTGCACTGCTGAGCTGCTCCATCATGTTATCTCCACCTTGCAGCGCCACACCGACTGCAAGAATATCCAACACCACCATTTGCGCAAGCCGTGATTTCAACGGTGAAAAAACATCACTGTCTTCAGAAATATCGACATTCAAATTAACATCAGCCATAGACGCCAGTGCTGACCCGGTACTGGTTACCGATAAAACACGAGCGCCAGCCTGCTGAGCTATAGCCACTGCATCGAGCATGTCTTTGTTTCGTCCCGTATAGGAAATCGCAATAGCAAGTGACTTACTGTCCAACAGTGCGGCAGACGCAAGCTGAATATGCGGATCTGCGTAGGAAATAGCAGGTTTACCGAGGCGAAAAAATTTGAGTTGAGCATCTTCAGCCACGACAGCTGATCCGCCAGACCCGTAAAACTCAACTCTTTCAGCGTTACAGTAAAGCTCTATTGCTGCATCGAGAGCAGCATGATCCAGTTGATTACGAATATCCTGCAGTGAGGCTATGGCAGAATCAATCAACTTTTCAGACAAGATCTGGCTGGTATCTTCAGACACGACATCACGAAAAAAGTACTTCTCCTGACTGGCTCTTGAGCGAGCCAGCTTTAACTTAAAGTCGTGATATCCAGTGCAACCGACTGCTTTGCAAAATCTAACAACGGTCGGTTCGCTGACACCGCACTTTTTTGCCAGTGATTGTATTGATGCTTCAACAACGTCGTCCGGTGCACTCAGAACAAAACCTGCAACCTTGTCCTCAGATTTACTTAAGGTCAAGCGTGCCGAACGCACTGTACCCAACATGTCTATTCAGTCCAGTAGACTTGAAGGCGATCACTGGCAGCAGATAGCACCGATGATATGGGCAGATTACCGTCAGCTAACGCCTTGTTGAATACATCACTTTTGCTTTGCCCGGTCATGTGCAATATCAACTGTCTGCAGTCAAGTAGTGCTGCGAGAGTCAGTGTCATCCGTGCCTCTTTAAGGTGGGTCGGATACATCGGCCAGCACAATTTTTCAGTATCCAGCGCACAGGCGTCCGAAAGACCTTTGGTATCCGGAAACAAGGACGCTGTGTGACCATCATCCCCCATACCCAATACCACTACATCAAACGGGCGATCTATTGACTCGATAACTTGCTGACAAACTGACCATCCGTCATCTGGCGTTGCAACGTCACTATACAATGACACAAACGTAGCACTGGCCGCCTGATTGACAAACAAGCACTCTCGAATCAATTTTTCGTTACTAGACTCATGGTCTGGCGGCACCCAACGCTCATCAGCAAGTGTTACTTTTACTTTAGACCAATCAATCTCGATATCCGATAGCGCCTTGAAAAATGGTGCCGGTGTTGAACCGCCGGATACCACCAATGTGGCTTCACCACGTTGCTCTATACCCTGGTGTAGATGCCTGGCAACATCACCGGCAAGTTTCTCTGCTAACGCTTCCTTACCAGGTGCCACCGCCACCTGACCAAAAAAACTTTTATCAATCATGCAAGAGTTCCTCAGCCCAACCACAATCATCTCGGGCAATTAAAGCCGATGCCGCAGCAGGCCCCCAGGTGCCAGCCGTGTATAACTGCGGCGGCACATTATAGGTTTCCCAGCCTGCGATGATCGGGTCAATCCACTTCCATGCAGCCGCTACTTCATCTCGATGATTAAACAGGGTCTGATTACCGCGAATCATGTCGGACAACAATCTTTCATAAGCAATCATCTGACGCTTTTTAAACGCCTGATTAAAATCCAGATCGAGATTCACTGGCAACAGCCGCATAGCATCTCCACGCCCCTTCGCAAATATCTGGAGCTTGATCATTTCCTCTGGCTGCAATCGAATCACAAGCCGATTCGTGGTGTCCGGCATTTCAAATATGGAATGCGGTACCGAGTGGAAGTTGATAATAATTTCTGTGCGCTTCTCAGGCATTGATTTACCGGTCCTGAGAAAAAACGGCACACCTTTCCACCGCCATGAATTAATTGACGCCTTGATAGCAACATAGGTTTCGGTGCTGCTATCAGGTGGCACTCCATCTGCCTTGCGGTAAGCCAATACTTGCTCACCGTTCAGAGTGCCTTCTTTATATTGGCCTCTAACTGTGTACTTGGAAACATCTTTACCGGTAATAGGCTTAAGCGCGCGCAGCACTTTTATCTTTTCATCCCTTATACAATCCGGATCGATGCTAAGTGGCGGCTCCATAGCCAGTATCACCAGCAGCTGTAATAAGTGGTTCTGAACCATATCTCGCAGAGCACCGGTCTGATCGTAGTAGCCCGCACGGCCTTCAACACCCAGGCTTTCGGCAATGGTGATCTGCACATCTCTAATATGCTCACGCCGCCATAACGGTTCAAACAAAGCGTTACCAAAACGCAGGGCCATTAAGTTCTGTACTGTTTCCTTACCCAGATAGTGATCAATTCGATAAATCTGTTTTTCAGCGAAAGCATCGGCGAGTTCATCATTGATCTGCAGAGCACTTTCAAGATCACGGCCGAGCGGCTTCTCCAACGCAACTCGACTTTGCGGTGTCACAAGACCCGCATCTCTGACACCGCTGCATATTCGGTTGAAGAGTGCCGGTGCTGTGGATAAATAAAATACCCGCACCCGGTCAGGAAAAATTGCCAGTGCTTCAGCAAGCTTGGCGTAATCCTCCTGCTGGGTAATATCTACCTTCAGGTATATCACTCTTGCACAAAAAGTAGCCCAGGTATCCTCATGAAATTCGCTGTCTTTGATGTAGCGCCGAGCCGCTTCAGTCATCATTTCTACAAATGAATCTGTTGTCAGCTCTCCGCGCGCAACACAGATAATCCTGCCATTTTCCGGCAACTGGTTTTCGTGATGACGGAAATACAGGGCGGGCAGTAGTTTGCGCAGCGAAAGATCACCTGTGCCTCCAAAAAGCACCAGGTCGAACGCCGGGAGATTTGTCTCAGACTGGTTTTGCATGCAGAGTTTTCCGATTGATTCGGGCAGTAAAAAAAAGAACGATTACCTACATAATATCGTAATATTACTACAATATGATGAATTGCCGTTAAAATGGTGCATTCAGAGCCATTTTTTCACTTATGCAAGTCGATAACTGGTATGAAAAAGAAGTATTGTTACTGGAATTGGCTTGATTTGGTTTATCTTTGTAGTATTATTACAAGCAAGGGTTGTACACCATGACTACCATCAACAAAACGCTACAATCCGTCACCGAGCGCATCATAGCTCGCAGCGAACCTTTCAGAACGGACTATCTGGATTCTCTGCAGCGGACCAAACAGAATCAGCCGCGCCGTGCACAGCTCTCCTGCACGAACTTTGCGCATGCGGTCGCGGCTGCTTCTTCTAATGACAAGATCATCCTGCAACAGGAACGACCGATCAACATCGGCATCGTGTCGGCATACAACGATATGCTGTCTGCCCACCAGCCATTCGATCGATTTCCGGAACTGATTAAACAAACTGCCCGTGAACACGGTGCGACGGCACAATTTGCGGGCGGCGTTCCCGCCATGTGCGATGGCGTCACTCAGGGCAGACCAGGTATGGAGCTGTCGCTGTTCAGTCGGGATGTCATCGCTCAGGCTACCGCCGTCGCGTTATCTCACGATACCTTTGACAGTGTCGTCTGTCTGGGTACCTGCGATAAGATTGTACCGGGCATGCTAATGGGTGTTCTCGCGTTTGGTCACCTGCCCACCGTTTTTATTCCAGCAGGTCCGATGACATCGGGCATACCGAATTCTGAAAAGGCCAAGGTCCGTCAGGAATTTGCACAGGGCAAAATCTCGCGCGCCAAATTGATGGAATCTGAATGTGCGTCATACCATGGCCCGGGCACCTGCACTTTCTATGGGACCGCTAACAGTAACCAGATGCTGCTTGATGTGATGGGCTTGCAACAACCTGGTAGCAGTTTTATCAACCCTGGGCACGAGATCCGTGATGCACTCACCTGTGAGGCAACACGGAAAGTGATTGAGATAAGTGCCACCGCGAAAAACTATTCTCCAGTCGGTGAACTGATTGATGCAAAAGCTATCTGCAACGGAATAGTCGGCTTACTGGCTACCGGTGGCTCAAGTAATCACACTATTCATATGATCGCAATCGCCCGTTGCGCAGGTTTTGTGGTCGACTGGAGCGACTTCAGTGATTTATCTTCAGTGGTACCAACGCTTACAAAAATTTATCCAAACGGCTCTGCGGACGTTAACCAATTTCATGCCGCGGGCGGCATGCCCCTGGTTATATCAGAACTATTAAGTCAGGGCTTGCTGCATGATGATGTGAAAACCATTGCAGGAGACGGACTACATCAGTGTGCCTGCGATCCGGTGATGAACAACGGCAGCATAGAGTGGGTGCCGGCTAACACCGTCAGTGAAAACCCTGACATCATTGCAACTGCTAAAGAACCATTCGACACCACTGGCGGACTAGCGCTGCTGGATGGCAACATCGGTCGTGCAATCATCAAGACCTCTGCAGTTGATCCTAAACACTACGATGTCGAAGCCCCGGCTAAAGTATTCCAAAGTCAGGCTGAGTTTCTGCAAGCGTTCCAGGATGATAAGTTAAATACAGATTTTGTGGCGGTGCTGGTGAACCAGGGGCCACGCGCCAACGGCATGCCTGAGCTACACAAACTCACACCAGCGCTCGGCGTGCTGCAAGATCAGGGTTATAAGGTAGCTCTGGTGACAGATGGACGAATGTCTGGTGCATCGGGCAAAGTACCGGCAGCCATTCACGTTACCCCAGAATGTGCCAGTGGTGGCAAGCTCGGCCTTATTAGAGATGGTGATATGATCAGTCTGCAGACCACAACCGGCTCACTGAAAGTAACAGTGGCTGAAGCCGAATGGTCAGCAAGAGATAGTCTGCCACCTGAGACTGCCTATACAGAAACGGACGGACGCCTGCTATTCAGTAATATGCGAGCAACCGTTAGCAGTGCAGAGACGGGTGCTTTAACCCTGTTTAATCCAACGAACCATTAAATTATGACCACACAGATACGCGACATACTAGAACTCTCGAAGGTCATTCCAGTTTTAGCGCTGGACAACCCGGACACAGCACCGGATCTTGCCAGAGCCCTGTGCAAAGGTGGAGCGTCAGTACTTGAAATCACCCTCCGAACACCGGCAGCATTTGATGTAATGGAGGCAATAAAAAAATCCGTTCCTGAAGCTCATGTTGGTGCCGGCACTGTTAACACTGCTGAACAGGTTGAACGCTGCAAAGCACTGGATCTGGCGTTTATGGTTAGCCCCGGGTTATATGCACCGTTGGCAGAAACCGCGCTCAAATCCGGGATTCCTTATCTGCCGGGCATCGCCTCGGCAAGCGAGTTGTTAGCGGCAACTCATCTCGGACTGGACACTTTGAAATTTTTTCCAGCGTCCGCCGCAGGCGGTGTACCCATGTTGAAAGCGCTTGGCGGACCTTACAACGATATTCGCTTTTGTCCGACTGGCGGAATCAATGCAGATAACCTGCAGCAGTACCTGTCTCTGGATAACGTGTTATGCGTTGGTGGGAGCTGGCTTGCGCCGAATAATATGATCGAGACTCAAGCCTGGGATGACATAACAGCGCTTGCGAAAGCCGCTTGCGGATAATTTCTGAGACGCTTATCTACTCAGTAGTTACTACTGACCAACAGTCACCCGGCATTTATTGCAGCAAGGCTTGAGCCGATCACAGAGGCACAGTTTTTCGGATCGGTACTCACTGGCACTTAGCGGCCGGAAGGACGCACGACCTCAACCTCGCCTTGAAGCGCGACGCAGTTTATAAAACAAGCGAGAGCCAAACATTAGCGTGGCGATGATACTGCCCCCGACAACCAGAAGGGTAAGCAGTGACAATGCGTGAATAATTTTCCAACAGCTTCTGCCAATCAGCCGGATGGCAACCATGGGCCTCAGGCGCTGAGTCCGAAGCTTTCGCCAGGCACGAGCAGATACACGTAACTGCCTTCTTATCTCTACCACAGCCATTCTTAAAAAACGCCCCGCATTCTCTTCACTACTGCAATCTCAAAGCCGGATGGGAAATCACCTCGCCACCTCACCCTATCGGCATCAATCGGAATGGCTACATACCCGAATTCATACTATCAAGAATCCAACCCTCAAATTTCAGCAAATATATGAAATAAATGCACATTTTTCGTGAAAATAGAGAAACCTTGAACTATACGACTGAGTGAGTGGTGCAGAATCTGCGTCGCAACCATCGATAAAAACAAGCGAAAAACTGATTATGGCAACAACATCAGCACTATCCGAGGCGAGATCTACATGTAGAGGATTGAACTTGTTGATCCGAAAAGTTCATGAAGCAGCAGTCGACATTGATAACGGTGGTGGCAGCACCTACGAGATGTTAGCGCTGGTCGCAAGCGCTAACAACTGTGTTAGAAATCTCGAAACGCAGCTGACCATTCTCGAAGCCAGTGCTCTGAACGATCCTGATATACATCAGATCTCAAATGATAGAGATAGCAGGAACGGCGGTGGCATCGAGTTTAAGAAAGCCAATAACAACGGATAGTTCGACTCTGGATGTTTCGATAAGCTGATCCGCACCATTTAGATTCGCAACTCTATCTCGCGACAACCCGTATACAGACTGATATACAGACGAAAGTTAGCTACCGGGAAACAACACAATTTTCGGTGCAGATGCGACTCCATTGTGTACATCTGCAAACGCAGATGCGCCTTCTGACAGAGGCCTGCTCTCCAGCCACTCAAGATTGCCGAGTTTGCCAGTATGGATAGCATCTCTGGCCGCGACCATGTCTGCCATGGTGTAACAGTAGTTACCGATAAAACTGATTTCCTGCAACGTCAGTCGTCGGGTATCCAGACCGGGTGCATCATCTTGCAAACCGATATGACAAATAACACCACCTGCGGCGACTAATCGACTTGAAGCCTCACGTGTCTTACCACTACCCACCGCATCAATAACCAAATCAAATGTGCCAGGAGCCGGTTCATTTTCAAGCGGATTATAGACATGCCCGAATCCATGCTTCTCTGCGGTGGCTCGTCGTAGCTCACCGGTATCACCGATATAGACATCAGTGCACCTTTACCCTGCAGTAACAAGGCTGCAAGCACTCCGATGGCACCAGCACCAATCACCGCCACACGTGCCTCGGATACTGGCCGATGCAACGCACGTTCAGCCACCGCGATGCTATGCAAACTGACTGCAGTTGGCTCGGTTAAACTGGCATGCGCTGCTTCCATATCAGCTGGCACAGACAACATACTACTTTGTGGCACCGCAACGAAATCCGCAAAGGCCCCCGCCATTCGCATACCGAGGAGCTCTCTCTCAGCGCACAAGTGCGGTCGACCCCCCATACAGAGATCGCAGCTACCACAAGAAATCAATGGGTTAATGATGACTTGCTCACCCTGTCGATGGCCGCTTTGCACTACTCCAGTCACTTCATGACCCAGGATCAGTGGCGGTACACGTCGAGCGTCCAGTCCATGATAGGCGTGCATGTCTGATCCACACAAACCACAGGCCTCAACCTTCACCAGAACCTGATTATCCTGGCTTTGTGCTGTATCTGGTTCGGGTTCATCGCGATAAACCACTTCTTGAGTACCGGTGTAGACCAAAGCTTTCATGCTTTCTCCGAAAGACCATCCAGTCAGGAATAGAAAAAGTGTTAACCAGTCGGTATTTTATAAGATCTCGCACTAAAGCGCATTTTAGTTCGAGTCTTCTGGCTGATTTTTTGCCCGTTTAAGCGTTACTTATTTCACAAATATCTGAGCAGGATAGTGTAATGCGCCTGATACCCCTGGCAATTCTATGTGCATTTACAGGCATTACCTACTGGGTGGGTGCGACGTTCTTCACCGCCCGTATTGAACAGGACATCAACACCCGAAGCAACGAAGCACTTGCGAATTACCAACCATCGATCCAGGCCATGACTGACGGTCGTGATGTCACCTTGACCGGTAAAGTTATTGACGAGCACTCGCGAGAAGAAGCACTCAACACAGTGGATTCACTCTGGGGAGTTCGCGCCACACGTGACTCGCTCGCCATCATGGGACCCTATAACGTACACGGCAGCTACCAGGAGGGAGGAAATCTGATCGTCGACGGTTCGGTTTATGATGCACTTGATAATCAGATCATTAAAGACACCAT
>CAZQKJ010000089.1:0-11042 GCA_964593315.1 uncultured Granulosicoccaceae bacterium | reverse complement strand
GATCTGGATAAGCTAAAGCAGGAAGTCCCTCATTTAAACTACGGGCCGGATGCGCGCTTTCCGATTGTTGGTGCAGCTGCTCAAACCCGAGCGGGTACAGCAAGACACGATGCGGTGGCCTGGGGCTATGCTCGCGCCGCGGATTCACTGGGTGTTGATATTATCCAGAACTGTGAGGTCACGGGCACCAACAGATCGGGTAACGAGATTACTGGTCTCACGACATCACGGGGTGAGATCAACGCAAAGAAAGTCGGTTTTGCAGTGGCTGGTAATACCTCCAGGCTTTGGCAGATGGCAGGCTTTAACACCTTGCCTATTGAGTCGCATAAGCTGCAGGCATTTGTCAGTGAACCGTTGAAGCCTTTGCTTGACCAGGTGGTGGTATTCGGTGTCGGTGGTGCACACTTCTATATCTCCCAATCCGATAAAGGCGGTATGGTGTTCGGCGGTGATATTGATTGGTACAAGTCCTATGCACAGCGAGGCAATCTGCCTATCGTGCAGGATGTAGCCGAGTGTGCAATATCAATACTGCCGTGTCTTGGCAGGGTGCGCTTACTTCGAC
Organism: uncultured Granulosicoccaceae bacterium; assembly: GCA_964593315.1. Classification (GTDB taxonomy): domain Bacteria; phylum Pseudomonadota; class Gammaproteobacteria; order Granulosicoccales; family Granulosicoccaceae. The sequence continues at coordinate 10,474 of CAZQKJ010000089.1, read as the reverse complement.
ACTGGTCCGGTGTGATGGATATGTCCATGGATGGCTCACCGTTTATCTGTAAAACACCACTGGATAACCTGTACTTAAATGCTGGCTGGAACTACGGCGGCTTTAAGGCAAGTCCTGCTTCAGGGTGGTACTTTGCAGATTTAATTGCCAATGACCGACCACACGAGCATATCGAGCATTTTAATCTGAACCGATTTGCACAGGGCGTCAATATTGATGAGCGCGGTGCCGGGCCAGATCCCAAACTGCATGGATAGTGTTGTGACTAGCGTAGACAGGTATAGAACATGATCCGTATCAATTGTCCGTTCTGCGGTGAAAGAGATCACTCCGAGTTCAGCTATGGCGGCGATGGCAGCATTGTCTACCCGGCACTGGATGCACCGCTTGAGGCATGGGTTGAGGCAGTGTTTCAACGTGAGAACATACGCGGCGTGCAGACTGAAAGCTGGCAGCACGTCAGCGGATGTCGGCAGTGGCTGTTAGTAGAGCGCGACACCATGACTCACGAGATTCATTCAGTGCGCGCATCCCACAGCGGTGTGGCAAAAGTATTGGAGGCCGACCAGTGACCAGACGCAAGTCAGCTGCCTTAAGGTTAGAGCAGGGTGGTCGCATTGACCGTTCCGAGGCAATAGCGTTCCGCTGGGACAATCAGACCTATCAAGGCTTTGCCGGCGACACGCTCGCCTCTGCGTTGATGGCCAATGGTGAGTCTGTTTTTGGTCGTAGTTTTAAATACCACCGACCGCGCGGGATTATGTCTGCGGGAGTTGAAGAGTCCGGTGCTATTGTGACAGTCGGGCGTGGCGATCAACGTGATCCGAATGTTAAAGCGACCACGCAGGAAATCTATTCGGGTCTTAACGCCTACGGTCAAAACGCATGGCCGAATGTTCGTACTGATCTTGGTGCTGTGAACAGCTTGATGTCGCGCTTTTTTGCCGCCGGCTTCTACTACAAGACCTTTATGGGTATACCTCCGATGGAGTGGGGTAAGGGTACCGGTATATGGATGCAGTACGAAAAACTGATTCGCAAAGCTGCAGGTATGGGTACAGCGTCGCGCCTGCCAGACCCTGATAGCTACGAGCATGGACATTTGTTTTGCGATGTACTGGTGGTTGGGTCAGGGCCCGCAGGACTTGCGGCATCCGTAGCTGCAGCACAGTCGGGGCTTGATGTGTTGTTGGTAGAACAAGATTTTGAGATCGGTGGAGATTATCTCAATCACTCCAGTGCAGAAGCTGAAGCTAAGCGCTCCAGTGCATTGGCTGAGCTTGAAAAAGCTGGTGCACGTGTGATGACACGTACGACTGCATTCGGTTTATATGACTATGGTGTAGCCGGTTTGCTTGAGCGTGTAACTGATCACATCGGGACGCCTGCACCGCACACACCGCGACAGCGCTTTTTAACGGTTAGAGCAAAACAGACAATACTCGCAACGGGCGCGCTGGAGAGAAGCGTTGCGTTCGGCAACAACGATCTGCCCGGTATCATGACGGCGGCAGCAGCCAGAAGCTATGTTGGCCGGTACGCGGTGTTGCCTGGTCAGAAAGTGGTCATTGCCACCAACAACGATTCTGCCTATAACGTTGCGATGACAGTAGCTCGTGCAGGTGCTGAAGTTACCTTGCTTGATTCTCGCGCTTTAATACCAGGCAATATGAGCGGTGTTCTTGCATCTAAAGGGATTGAGTTTAAGGCCGGGTGCACTGCGTTCAATGCCAACGGCAAGAAGCGTATTGATGGTGTGGATACAGCAGTAGTTTCTGGCGATGGGGGTTTTAATGAATACGAAACGCTGCCTTGTGATGTATTACTGGTGTCAGGCGGTTGGTCTCCGGTGGTGAATTTACTATCTCATCGTGGTGTTAAGCCGGTATGGGATGATCAAAATCTGTGTTTTATCGCACCTGAACACAATGAACCGATTCAGATGGCAGGAGCTGCTTGTGCCGTCTGGGGCACCAGTGATTGTGAAGCAGCAGGGCAGGCAGCAGCAGATGCATCCATCGCTGTAATTAAAAAACAATCCATAGCGGTTTCAAACCCGGTTAAAGGGGGGTGGGAAACACCCATCGAGCCGCTCTATGAAGTCACGGTTGCGGGCAAAAATCTCAAGAGCTTCATTGATCCGCAGCACGATGTAACAGCAGATGATGTCCGCCTTGCGCATCAGGAAGGCTTTGTATCTGTGGAACACTTAAAGCGTTATACCACACTGGGCATGGCAACTGATCAGGGCAAGATGGGCAATATCATCGGTCTGGCATTGATGGCGGAGGCGATGGGTAAAGAGATACCGCAAGTCGGTACTACCACCTTCAGGCCGCCTTACACACCAATTAGTCTTGGTGCGCTGACAGGTCGCGGTAAGGGTCATCACTTTAAGGCTCTGCGTCGCACACCGATGCACGAATGGAATCTGGCTCACAATGCAACCATGACCGAAGCAGGTCTGTGGCAACGACCCTGGTTCTTCGCCCGCGAAGGCGAAACCATAACCGAGGCTTATATTCGGGAAACAATTACCACTCGAGAAACCGTAGGGCTTGTGGATGTAACGTCGCTTGGGAAAATAGCCATTCAAGGGCCTGACAGCACTGAGTTTATCAATCGCATATACAGTAATGCGTTTGCCAAACTGCCGATAGGCAAAGCACGTTACGGCATCATGTTGCGTGATGATGGCATAGTCATGGATGATGGTACTTCGTGGCGTTTGTCTGAAACAGACTATTTCATGACGACCACGACTGCACATGCCGCCAAAGTCATGGTCTGGCTTGAAGAGTTGCTACAGATGCGTTGGGACGATCTTAAAGTGCATGTCACTTCTGTTTCTGAACAATGGGCTGGCTCGGCAGTGGCGGGACCCAGGTCGAGAGCAGTTCTTGAGGCCTGTGTTGCTGATCCATTGGTTGTATCTAACGACGCTTTACCCTTTATGGGGGTGCTTGAAACGCACTTGAACAATGGTGTGCCCTGCCGTATCGCACGCATCAGCTTCTCTGGTGAAATGGCCTACGAGATCTACGTAGAGTCAGATTATGCTGAAAGCCTGATGGACCTGTTGTGGGATGCGGCTAAAACCTTTGATGGTTGTCTGTATGGCACAGAAACACTCGGTGCACTGCGTATAGAGAAAGGTCATGTAACCGGTGTGGAGCTGGATGGCCGTGTCACTATAGAGGATGCGGGGCTCGGGGCAATGGCGTCTGATAAGAAATCCTACATCGGCAGCGTGCTGAGAAAACGCCCCGATCTAACCAAGTCTGATCGCCCACGGTTGGTAGGTATTTTACCCAAAGACCGGACAGAGAAATTTAAAGCCGGTTCAATACTGTGCATGCAGGATAAAGTTGAAGGGCATGGTGACGGATGGATTACGGCCGTGACGCATTCACCTTCCATGGGGCACTGGATTGGCCTTGGGTTTATCAAAGGTGGTCATGAACAATGGGGTGGTCAAACTGTGGTCGCAGCGGATCCGGTGCGGCAAGGTAATGTTGATGTAGAAATAGTGTCGCCTCACATGGTTGACCCAAGTGGAGACAGAATGCGTGGCTAATCAACTTTCAGCTTCGGTTAATCGAGTTTCAGCGCTCGCTGCCCATTATCAGCCGGCCACGGTATCCGGTGCCGAAGTCACATTGACCGAGGTTCGTGATTTGACTCTGTGGCAACTGGCCACCTGGGCTGATACGACTGATCGAGTAGCGCAGTTGGTGGCGGAGCAGTCTGGCGTCAGATCACCTCCGGGCTTTGGCCAGTCCACCACCAACGGATCAGTATCGATGCTTCGAATAGAACCTTGTAAGTACTGGGTAGTGGGTGCAGCGCTGGATACGTGTAGTGCCGACGATGGTGCGGTGCTCGATCTATCGCACTCGCGAACTCGTGTGAGACTGGGCGGTGATAGAGCGACAACCGTTTTAAACAGCTTTTTGCCGCTTGATTTGCGCGAGCAGTCCTTTCCCGCAGGTGCGGTCGCCTCTACAGCTTTCCATCACGTAGGAGTGACTTTGTGGCGCACAGACCAGGGCTATGATCTGTTTATTCCCCGTGGCTTTGCAGTATCACTGTGGGAGTTACTGATTGAAGCTTCTGAACAGTATGGCTTGTCAGTCGTGTAGGATTGTTTTTGTTGACTAGCTTGTCAGTGGCTGTAGTAACTGCCAAAGCAGAAACGCGACAAGCCCCAGTAAAGCCAGTTGAGAAACAAGAATACAAAGATCAAACATAAATATACGCAACGGTGCGTCGTATTGATGTTTAAACCGATAGTGTTTGTAGCGGTGGCGTAGGTTTCTAATCATTTTTAACTATCCGTGTTATTAAGTGAGCTTCACTCGTAGCTCGGGGCTACGTCCGTGTGGGGCTGCGTAAATGCTAGCAAAGTTGCCTGCGCTTTGGCAGCGCAGTGTTTGCTGTTTGCTAATAGGGCTTGCTACTAGGGCGAGTTGCCGAAATTGCTTATCAACTGTTTTAGATCTCCGATCGGTCGCACCCAGGGTTCAAACTCGCGAGCTGTCGCTGGCAGGGTTTCAATGTGGGCTATCGCGGTATCTATGTCGGGGAATAGCCCGGTCGCCAGACCGTACACCGGTCGGTTGGTGGGGGTCTTTTTATACGGATAAATAGTGATTGGCTCGCTCGTCTCAAGCAGGGGAACAAATTCTTCCAGGAGATTGCGATCCGGTGAAGAGCCAAATTGGATAGTGAATTCAGTGGATTTCTGATTCAGCAGCCAGTTTTTATCGACCAGATTGGCGATCGGTTGCACGGTGTTGTCAACAGCATTGGAGGCCAGCTGTTCATTCGATGTGATGACGTCGGAGGGGCTTTCCTGAGTAGCGCTTGCACTACCGGTGATGGAAGCTGTCTTTACCAGTGGCTCCGCGGATGGTTTGTCTTTGTCCATAGTGGTAACACTGGCAATCGAGAGTGAATCTTCGGGCGATGCCAATTCGGTGTTGTCAGCAACTTCCGTCGGGTTTGACAGGTTTTTCCACGCAAGCCAGCCTAATCCGAAGACTGCACCCAGCAGTAGTAATTTGCCTAAACCCAGGCAGGCATCCAGACAAAAAATGAGCAGGGGTGAGTCAAACTGGTTTTCGTGCTTGAATTTGCGGTATTTTCGGAGGGGTGTCTTGCTCAGCGCCATCGAACTTCGCTTTCCATCACTGTAAAAAGACTGGATTGTCTCCTAGTTTAAGAAATGCAGCTGTGATGCAGTGAGCACAGCTAGTCGCTGATTTTATAGATTTTTGCAATTCCCGGGATTTTCTAGTTCCCGTTACCTTTCGTAACAAAGGGCGAAACAGTCGTAAATTTCAGAATGTCTGAAAAGCGTTGGCTCCCACTAAGTCATTGGAAGTAAATAACAAATCAACATTTTGGACTGTTGGGCGGATGCTCACTAATATGGTGGGGCTCATCAGGCTCAGGGGGATCGAGCCTGTGACGACTATCTGCAACGTTTAGGTTGCAACTCAACAATTCATCGGGGCCCGCTCCCGGAGGAGAATAATACGCATGAGTTCAGATAAGAACCCGCTTCACACCCCGCTAAAACGGCGGTCGGTGCTGAAAGCCGGCGCAGCTTCTGCTGCTGTTGGCGCGGCGCCAATGATAATTTCAACCAAAGCACACGCTTACTTGAACGAGCCTAAGGGCAGTTCTGTAACGTTGGGCTTTAACGTACCGCAGACTGGTCCATACGCTGAAGAAGGTAAGGATGAGCTGAGAGCTTACGAGCTTGCAGTCGAGCACCTGAACGGTGGTGGTGACGGCGGCATGATGAATACCTTCTCTGAGAAGAATCTCAAGGGCAACGGTATTCTTGGTAAGAAAGTCGAGTACGTGACTGGTGATACCCAAACCAAGTCGGATGCAGCTCGTGCATCTGCCAAAGGTATGATCGAGAAAGACGGTGCTGTGATGATCACTGGTGGTTCTTCATCAGGTGTGGCCATTGCTGTACAGGGTCTGTGTCAGGAAGCCGGTGTAATTTTCATGGCTGGTTTGACTCACTCAAATGACACTACTGGTAAAGATAAGAAAGCCAATGGCTTCCGTCACTTCTTTAACGGTTTCATGTCAGGTGCTGCACTTGCACCGGTACTTGAAGCTCGTTACGGCAGTGATCGTACTGCGTACCACTTAACAGCTGACTACACCTGGGGCTGGACACAGCAAGAGTCTATTGTTGCGGCCACTGAAGAGAAAGGCTGGAAAACTGCAGAGACTATTCTTACACCGCTCGCGACTAAGGATTTCTCTTCATACGTAGCTCCAGTATTGAACTCGGGTGCTGACGTACTGGTTCTGAACCACTACGGCGGAAACATGGTTGACTCTCTGACCAGTGCTGTACAGTTCGGTCTCAGAGACAAGCAGGTTAACGGTAAGGATTTCGAAATCGTAGTGCCGCTTTACTCTCGTTTGATGGCCAGCGGTGCTGGTGAAAACGTTAAAGGCATTTTCGGTTCTACCAACTGGCACTGGTCACTTCAGGATGAAGGCTCTAAAGCTTTCGTTAAGTCCTTCGGTGAAAAGTATGGCTTCCCGCCAAGTCAGGCTGCACACACTTGCTACGTACAGACCCTTCTGTATGCAGATGCTTGTGAGCGTGCTGGTACTTTCGATCCTTGTGGTGTAGCTGCAGCACTTGAAGGTTTAGAGTTCGACGGGCTAGGAAATGGTCCTACAACTTACCGTGCTGAAGATCACCAGTGCTTTAAGGACGTTCTGGTAGTGAAGGGTAAAGAGAATCCTTCTTCAGAATTTGACCTCCTTGAAGTAGTTGAGGTGACTCCACGAGCACAGGTTGAGTACCCTGTAGATCACGCGATGTTTGCTGGCGGTGATCTGGGTGACTGTAACTCAGGCGCGTAAGCGTACTTTGTGAACCTGAGGGCTAGCTCCATTCGGAGCTAGCCTTTTATTTTTAGACGTTCAACTGTTGCAGAGTCTATGGACGCAATCCTCCTTCAAGTAATTAATGGTCTAGACAAAGGCAGTGCCTATGCACTGATCGCGTTGGGGCTGACACTAATTTTCGGAACCCTGGGTGTGGTGAACTTCGCACACGGGGCATTGTTTATGTTGGGTGCATTTTGCGCCGTAACATTAAATAAATTGTTTTCAATATCATCGGTGGCACTCGATCCCACCAAGACGGATTTTCTTGGCAAGCCATTGAAAATCAAGACCCCATACATTGAGAAGTGGTTTGGTGACTTTGGAGCGATAATGGCGGACTGGTCAGTGCCGCTCGCAATACTTTTATCGATACCAGTGATGTTGTTTGTAGGCTACGCGATGGAGCGTGGCTTGATCAGGCACTTTTATAAGCGACCACATGCTGATCAGATACTTGTGACCTTTGGTCTCGCCATTGTTTTGCAGGAAATTGTAAAAGCGATTTATGGTGCTAACCCGATTCAGACACCATCCCCCAGTGCGTTCGTGGGTACGCTGGATATCGGGGTATATCTGGGCTTTGCCCAAAATGCGATCACATACCCTTACTGGCGTTTGATTTATTTTTGTTTTGCCTGTCTGGTGATATTTGCAGTATTTGCATTTCTGCGATTTACCACCTTTGGAATGGTGGTGCGAGCTGGTATGGCTGACCGTGAAACGGTGGGTCTGCTCGGTATCAACATCAACCGTAAGTTCACTATTATGTTCGGTATTGCTGCCTGTGTGGCAGGGGTTGCCGGAGTGATGTACACACCGATTACTTCGCCAAGCTACACCATGGCAATGGATTTTCTGGTGTTGTCTTTCGTCGTGGTGGTTGTGGGAGGTATGGGGTCTTTGCCAGGTGCGGTATTAGCCGGTTTTCTGCTGGGTGTGCTTGAAAGTCTGGCATCCATGAATGAAGTTAAACAATTTTTTGAGTCTATTTTCTTGCCTTCGATTGATCAAATCGTCATTTATCTTGTTGCTGTGATTGTGTTGCTCGTCCGACCGAGAGGTTTGATGGGGCGCAAAGGTGTGATGGAGGAATAACCCATGAACGACTCCAAATACAGTGATAGTGCACTCTTTATATTTTTTATTCTGCTGACTCTGGCAGCGCCTTTTATCATGGCGCCGTTTGGGGGAAGTTATCCTGATCTTCTGCAGAAGTTCGCGATCTTCGGTATTTTCGCGATAGGCTTTAACATCCTGTTTGGTTTAACCGGGTATCTGTCTTTCGGTCATGCAGCGTTTCTGGGTGTGGGTTCCTACGGTGCAGTCTGGATGTTCAAGCTGCTCAGCTACAACGTGGTGCCGGCGCTGATTGTCTCAGTGATTGTGGCAGGATTATTTTCAGTGCTGATCGGCTTTATCTCGCTGCGACGATCCGGGATTTACTTCTCGATTCTGACGCTCGCTTTCGCGCAGATGATGTTCAACATTGCCTACTCGGTTGCAGCGCCCATCACCAACGGTGAGACAGGTCTGCAGATATACAATGATGATCCTCAATGGTTGCAGGGAGCGGATAGCCCGCTTACCACCAACCTCTTTGGCTTGAAGATGAATGAGGTCTTCTGGCGACCGGAGTTTCTGGGCTTTGAAGCTCAATTTAATGTCGGTTATTACTTTTGCGCGTTCTTTTTAATCATTGCGTTCTATATCGCATTGCGTATCAATCGCTCTCCATTCGGCATGATGCTGCGAGCCATTAAAACCAATCAGAACCGGTTGAACTTCACTGGTGTATCGAGCAGACCGTATACGCTGGCAGCATTTGTCATCAGCGGAATGTACGCAGGTCTTGCCGGAGGTCTTTGGGCTTGTATGGATCCACTGGCAGGTGCAGAACGTATGCAGTGGACCGCATCGGGTGAGGTGGTGCTTATGACGATTCTCGGTGGCGCTGGAACCATGCTCGGGCCGGTATTGGGCGCGGCCTTTATTAAATACTTTGAGGCGATTTTCTCCAAAGTTAATGATCAGGTGTTGTATGGCTGGTTTTCATTTTTGCCGGAATCTATGCAAGACATTATGGTGACCATTGTTCATCCGTTTGTGGGCAGTGGCTGGCATTTAACGCTGGGTGCATTGTTCATGTTGATCGTGATATTCCTGCCTGGAGGTCTGGTCGGTGGACTGACCCGTCTGGGCAGACTGCTCACCGGTCGAGGAGGCAAGGGTTAGTTATGTCAATACTCCAAGTTTCAGGTGTCAATAAACGCTTTGGTGGATTGCAGGCTCTTAATGATGTCAATCTGAACGTAGAAGCGGGTCGCATACACGCGATCATCGGGCCGAATGGTGCGGGTAAGTCAACTTTGCTGAATACCTTCGTTGGCAGACTGGATCCGGATTCCGGTACGGTCATGTTTGATGGCACGAACCTGATTGGCAAAAAGCCGCACGAGATAAACCAGGCGGGTGTATCGCGGGTGTTTCAAACGCCGGAGATATTTGTCGATTTGACAGTACTCGAGAACGTCATGATACCTGCGCTTGCACATCGAGATGGTGCTTACAAACTCAACCCAATGCGACGCATGCGTAAAGAGACAGACATTCAGAAAAAGGCGATAGATGTGCTCGAGGATCTTGGTCTTGAAGACAAGATATCCATGACCGCATCATCTATGTCACGCGGTGACAAGCGTCGATTGGAGATGGCTATGGGTTTGGTTCAGGAGCCAAAGTTATTGCTGCTCGACGAGCCAACTGCCGGTATGAGTCGCGCAGATACTAACAATACCATTGGTGTGTTAAAGCACATTGGTGATACCCGTGGCATCACTATGGTAATTATTGAACACGACATGCATGTGGTTTTTAGTTTGGCAGACCGTATCAGTGTGCTTGCACAAGGTACTGTGATTGTCGAAGACATGCCAGAGAACATTAAAGGTAATCCAAAAGTGCAGGAAGCTTACCTCGGGAGTTCGCATGACTAGCGCGGCCTCACAAAAGTATTTTGCCTGTGACAATATCCATTCTTACTATGGTGAGAGTTATATTGTTCAGGGCATTAGCTTCGACATTCAGGAAGGAGAAATACTCGCACTGCTAGGGCGTAATGGTGCGGGCAAAACTTCTACATTACGTACCATCGCCAGACTCGATGACCCGGAGTTGCAGCAAGGTGAGATTTGGCTGGACGGCAAAGCGCTACATAAGATGGAAAGCCATGAAGCATCAGTTGCAGGTGTTGGATTGGTGCCAGAGGATCGCCGTATTATTCCCGGCCTGACGGTTGAAGAGAATATCAAGCTCGCCCAAATTGTAGAACCGGCTGGTTGGTCTTTGGATCAAATCTATGAGTTGTTTCCGCGCCTGGGTGAGAGACGTAAGCAGGAGGGCGTTACGCTTTCCGGTGGCGAGCAGCAGATGCTGTCCATTGGTCGCGCGCTTTCTCGCGATATAAAATTGCTGTTGCTCGATGAGCCCCTACTTTCTATCAACATAAAAAGTTTCTCGCGGTGATCAGAGGTCAAACAGATAT
>CAZQKJ010000088.1:5681-11169 GCA_964593315.1 uncultured Granulosicoccaceae bacterium | reverse complement strand
CTGATCAGGCTACGGATTTTTTGCGCCTTTAGATAATAGGCATCATAGTAACCAGCAGACAATGCATAGGTTCCCACCAGAATACGTCGCTTTACCTCTCGACCAAATCCCTCGGAACGCGAGCGTTTATAGAGATCTTCAAGGTCTGCTGGATCATCGCAACGACGCCCGTATCGAACCCCGTCAAACCGCGCCAGATTGGAAGAACACTCGGCCGGTGCGACGATATAGTAAGCAGGCACCGCAAGATGCTGATTAGCCAGCTCTATATCAACAAAAGTGGCGCCCAGTTTTCCAAGCTGAGTAATCGAATCCTGCAACAGTGATGCGATGGATTCGTCCAGACCCGACTCAAAATACTGCTTTGGCAATCCGATCCTGATTCCATCAAGTGGCTGGTTGAGCGATTGCGTGTAATCATCGACCGGCCTTTCTATACTGGTGGAGTCACGCTCATCAAAACCCGCCATCTCATTTAATAGCATCGCACAGTCTTCAGCGGTAGTAGCCATTGGCCCACCCTGATCCAGACTCGACGCAAACGCGATCATGCCATAGCGAGACACGCGACCATAAGTTGGCTTTATTCCTGTGATACCACAAAACGCTGCGGGCTGCCTGATGGACCCACCGGTATCTGTGCCTGTACAAGCTGGCACCAACCGACCGCCGACGGCCGAGGCACTGCCACCTGAAGAACCGCCAGGCACTCTCTGCATATCCCACGGGTTACGCACCGCACCAAAGTAGCTGTTCTCATTGGAGGACCCCATGGCAAACTCATCCATATTGGTTTTACCAAGACATACGGCACCCGCAGTTTTCAGTTTATCGACAACCGTTGCGTTGTAGGGCGGTACAAAACTCTCAAGCATGCGTGAACCACAACTGGTGCGCACACCGTTAGTGCAGAAAATATCTTTATGAGCAATAGGAAGTCCGTGCAATGCACCAGCTACTTCACCGGCAGCACGCTTTTCATCTGCGGCCCTGGCATCTTGCAAAGCCTGCTCTTCAGTGATCGTAATAAAGGCATTCAGAGATTCATTCTGCGCTTTAATTCTTTCCAGAAAATGTTGGCAGAGCTCTACACTTGAGAACTCACCGCTTTCAAGTGACTGACGCATTGCAGCCAGAGTAAGTGTATGCATGATTAAAATGGGTGCTTAAGGTGGAGGGCTATAAAGCGGCGACGAAATCATCGCTGCACTACAAAAACAGTTTTGGTCACTATTCAATGACGGGTGGCACCAGGTAGTAACCGTTCTCAACTGATGGTGCGATCTGCTGGAATTCATCACGCTGGTTGACTTCATCGGCCACATCTTCACGCAGCCGTTGTACCGCATGGGTCGGGTGAGCCATGGGCTCCACCGAGCTGGTATCAACCTCATCCATACTGGCTGCCAGATCGAGCACGCCACTCATTTCAGCAGCATATTCAGACACAGAATCAGCGCTTATTTCTATTCGCGCCAAGTGTGCTACCTGTTCCACGACTTTGTTATCTACCGCCATAGGGGCCGCCTCGTAAAAACCCCTAATTTATCACATCCTCGACGGCGAGTTCCGACTGCAGACTACTAACCGCCAGGCCACTGGCCATCACACTGGTCATCAAGTCACTGGCCACCAACAACGTGGCCGTCAAGCCGCTGGCGATCCATGTTAATCGGTCTATACTTTTTCTATCCGTCCCTATCTGCCCCAGGCTCATGCTGAAACGCCACAAATCTATCACACGTGAACAGATCGCTGTCGATCCGGGCTCTCACTACACTCGCATCTACTCAGCTTTGACCGGTACAGTGCTTACACAGCCGTCTGTCGGATTGCTTGATCTGGATTCCCAATTTCCAGGCAAGGTCGATCTGTTTGGCGACCGCGCAGTAGATCAAGTCAACCGTCAGGACGCGGAGCACGAAAATCAATACGTACATCGCTACAGACTGACGCGCCCGGTTCAATCAGATCAACACAACGATCTTGGTCTGCGACTACAAATGCTGCGCCACTTTATCCAACAGTGGCAGCAATCAGCTCACACTAAAAAACAATTGGAAGTAAGCCTGGTAATCCCACACGACTGCGATGACACCACCTCTCGAGAATGGGCACAAACCTGCATCGCATCCGGGGCGGTAAAAGTTGAACTGATCCCATCAGCCCTAGCGTCTTTTCATGGTGTACTGGACTCGCATAATCCGGCTTCCTCAAGCGAACCGCAGGTTGTAATCGACCTGGGCGGAACAGAGTCACGACTGATCGCTATAGTGGATAATAAAATCGTACAACACCTGCCGCTTGCCTGCGGAGGAGATACCATCGACGACGCCATCCGCACCGGAATTTATGAATCGTTCGGACTGATAATTTCCGATGATGTCACACAGAGCATTAAACACAACATAGCCGCGGCAACGCCTGATTCACTGGTTCAGCATAGCAACCAAAGCATGCAGATCAGCGGACTATCAATACAAAACAATGCTTCAGCCCGAATTTCAATCGACACAAATACAATCAGTCAGATTCTAAAACGCACACTCTACAACCTGCACTACTCCATACGCCTTGCCTTCGCCTCACTTGACCCGGATATAAAAGATGCAGCCTACCAATCAGCCATTCAGTTGTGCGGTGGTGGCGCGCAATTGTCACGCATTGATCAATTGGTTATGCATGCAACAGACTTACCGGTGGAAATAGTGAACCGACCTACCACCTGCTCGGTGCGAGGCGCAGCCGCTATAGCAGCTACACCAAAAGCCAATGCGAAACTACCTGAAATACCCGAGATTGCCTGACAGCACCTGGGCCATTCAGAGTAGATAAACTCGCCAATTACAAAGCGCCACACTGCAACTATTCAGTGTACACTGGCGTTTTACAGTCTTTTAATGAGTGACACACCATGGAATCAAGAATACAAGCACTAGAGCTTAAATTGATGGACATCGAAGTCACTGCAGAACAACTCAATGAAGTAGTGATACGGCACGAGAGAACTATCGCCGAGCTAACCACCAAACTTGAATTGTATCAAAGCCAGCTTCAAAACCTGACTTCCCCGATTGCCAAAGAGTCTGAAGAGACACCGCCACCACACTATTAGTTGCTACCAAAGACACCCGGAATCCACTCTCAATACTTGCGACAACAAGCTAGCCCTCTACAACGATTTCGTTTTCCTTATGCTGCCAATTTGGTACAACGGTATTTTTTTTGGCATTCTGATCCTTGTAGGCTCGACCAGCAAGATCAAAGCGACTCCGATCACAGTCATCAATTAAGCCCCCGGTAGTTACCTGGACTGAAGTTTGTTCATTATCATCCAGCCGAGTTATCACCGACGTTTCAAAGGACAGCGAGCAACCTATCCCGGTACCAATCGCAAGAGTCACAAACCATCCAGCTTGTGCGGATCGCAGTGCATTTTTAGCACCCACCGGTTGCACAGAGTGTCGGCTTAGGGGATCGTGATATAAATTGGCATCAGCCGATAGCAGCGCACGCTCCCACTCTGGTGTTCGATAGACTATCAACAGCGGCTTACTATTCCACTCTACAATGCGATGATCACCAGGCTGCATATCCGACACATCATAACGGGTAACCTCCAGTGATTCCGGATCTGATCTGGAATTAGACTCAGGCCCGACCAGCACCCATAAGAAAGCACTGATCGCAAACAGCACCATTAGCTTCACCAAAACACGCAGTACCAACAGGCGAGGATTATTATTAGTCAATCGTTGACACCATTTCGTATAATGTAGAGCCACATGGTTCGATGACGATCTTAACATTCAAAGCCACCACAAAAGTAGCATGCCTCAGTGACCGCAACAGCTTACGAAAAACAACGGGTCTTCATCGTCGACGACAAAACAGATCGCAGCAGGCGGTTAGCTGAAACCACAGAACTTAAAATCATTGATGCTGAATCTGCTTTAAAGGAAGTGCGATTTACGCTTCAATGGGTAAACAACACGCTTTCTTTACGTGATCATACTAGCCGCAAGCCGCTGGATGTCAGTATAGATTTTACCGGTGGGCAGGCACAGCATCGAAAAAAGTTCGGCGGCGGTCACGGGCAGCCAATAGCGCGCGCCGTAAAAACCCGCGACCACCCGCATATTTGCGATGCAACGGCAGGATTTGGCAAAGACGCCTTTATCTTCGCATCACTTGGCTGCAAAGTAACACTACTGGAAAATTCAGTGGTGGTACACGCACTGCTCAGCGATGCTATCAAACGCGCAGCCAATCATGACAACACCCGTGAAGCGGTCAGCCGGATGCAGCTATTCCATTCTGACAGCACGCAACTGCCCAAAAACTGGCCTCACGCCGACCCGCCAGATATCGTTTATCTAGACCCGATGTATCCGGACGGCAAACGAACCGCAAAAAAAGAAATACAAACGCTCAGACAATTGCTTGCACCACAGAAAACCGACATCTTATTACTCGAGGCTGCAAGAAAAACCGCACAAAGAGTCGTAGTCAAGCGACCACGTAATGCACACCCGCTTGAGGGCATTGCACCTTCAGGTAACATCAATTCACCCAACACCCGATACGATATCTACGGTGCATAGTATACTGCCAACGATAAAGAGGCATTCAAAATACCTGCGTGTTACGGGTACGGAGTCACGGCTCCTGCCATGTGGATCTCTCGAAACTCACGCCTCTCACTTGTGACAGCACGGCAGTACTTCTAGGGTGCCAGCCGATCGATGTTCCACGCCGATGCCTGCGCTTTCGATTGGCTGAAACGAAATCTGTCATGTTGTCTGCTTGGTCTCCCTTGCCAGAACTCGAACACCGCAGGCTTGAGTACATAACCACCCCAGGTATCCGGCCGCGGCAAAGTTGAATCAGAGAATTTTTCACGAAAACCGTTGGTGCGCTCAGTTAACCAACGTTGATTTTCAATCACCTGAGATTGCGGCGATGCCACCGCACTAAAACGACTCTCTAGCGGTCGCTTGTTGAAGTACTCATCCGATTGACTTGCAGAGGCTTTGCCCACCGACCCTTCAATGCGTACCTGTCGCTCAAGCTCCCGCCAGTAAAAGACCAGTGCCGCATTCGGGTTTGTATGCAGCTCAGACCCCTTGCGGCTCTCATAGTTTGTATACCAATAAAATCCCTCTTCAGTAAATTGTTTCAATAACACAATGCGTGCTGACGGCGCACCGTTAGCACCTGCGGTCGCAAGCGTCATTGCTGTCGCATCAATGATGTTCGCATCTCTCGCGTCTGTCATCCATTGGCTGAACAGGTTTAACGGGTTATCCGGCAGATCATCGCGATGCAGTTCCCCCCGATCATAGTCTTTGCGTTCGCTATGCAAATCGCCTGAATTATCTTTCCCTGGATTATCTTTCATTGGGTCGTATCCCGGTTACCAACCTGTTGATTAAGCCAGATGCTCACGAAGTCGTGACACTTGACGGTTCTGCGGTTCTGCGGTTCT
>CAZQKJ010000088.1:0-5581 GCA_964593315.1 uncultured Granulosicoccaceae bacterium | reverse complement strand
CGGTTCTGCGGTTCTGCGGTTCTTCTTCAGACACAGGAAAAACACAGATAAACTTGCTGTATTATACGGATTTGAACACAGGATCGGAGGCAATACCCATGGCTTCATTTGATGTAGTATCAGAAATAGACGAGCACGAACTCACCAATGCAGTAGATCAGGCCAACAAAGAAATCAGCACCCGCTTTGATTTCAAAGGATCCGATGCCAAGATCGATTTATCGGACGAGGCGATGACACTGGAGGCCGACAGTGATTTCCAGATTCAACAGATGCAACCAATCATCCTGCAAAAACTGACAAAGCGCGGCATAGACATCAGCTGCATCGATCAGGGTGATATACAAACAAGCGGCCAAAAAGCAAAGCAGGTAATGGCAATAAAAAAAGGCATCAACAAAGAGACTGCAAGCAAAATTGTGAAAGCTGTAAAAGGCTCAAAACTCAAGGTGCAAGCAGCTATTCAGGGTGAGCAGGTACGCATCACCGGCAAGAAGAGAGATGACCTGCAAGGCGCTATTGCGCTGCTAAAAGCAGATGACTTCAAGCTGCCGCTGCAGTATATAAATTTCAGGGATTAGTGGCTGCAGGACAGCACAACAGGTTGGCCATACCAACGACCCGAGCGATATAGAATAGCATTGCGGGTAGTACTTACCCACCCGCTACATCACTACTCGATGGGGGTTTCGCCAAGCATACCGAGTAGCAACGCATTGAGATCACTGTCGCGGTGGTTGTAGCGGTACTCGGTTTCTTTTAAATGATAATAAAACTTCTCGCGACGAAGACCTTTGAACTTGGTCAGACGCAGTCGCAGAAAGTGGCCAAACGCCTCTATACGATCGACGTCTCCACAAACATGGGCATTTTGATAGGTCGAATTTTTAATTTTCAAACGCATGTCCCGCCGAACATCTATACCGATGGGGTACTCACGCCACTGACCTTCTTCACTTATTGCTGCGTCGGAAGGACAGGCACCCTTCATAAGCGCACAGTAGACCTGACTATCCATCAGGTAGAGATACACACCGATTACTCCGTCACTGGCGCTGTCGAGGTAGGCTGAAACCTGAGCATCGGTAGGGACCGTGCTTTCGTTACGATTAGCATCCAGCCCAGGCGTGCCCGACGCGTTAGACTCACACCACTGTGCAATACGATCCCGTAGTTTGAGATAAATTGAATTGACTGATCTGACGTTAACGCCAGTCTGCTTGGCACATTCAACGGCAGTGATATCGTTTGAGAACAACTCCAGAATCTTCCGGAATCTTTGCTCGTCCAGCTTGGAGTGTTTATAGAATCGGTTCTTAACAGCGTACATGCGTTCCCTTTCCCCTGACAACAATTTTGAATCCTGTAAATCGCCCGCCGAGTGGTGCAAATCACAAGCTATCCAGCCATCTAACCGGCGCTGATATGCCTTGATTTTATGTGAGACAACCTAAAGTGCATGTGATTCAATTCACAATCATGAGATGCAGGGTGAACCAGCTAACATTTTGATTCATTAGCGATACATCGCGGTATACTCAGCAACAACTTTGAACGTCGAGCTACGCAACATGTCACAAGCATTATTCAAAGATGAAACAGCTGAACTCAATATTGATACGCGCCGCGAATTGATAGACCAGTTCCTGACTTTTATGGATGACGAGTCAGTCTTGCGAGAAGACGAAGATCTGTTTCCGTATGAGTCAGACGGACTTGCTGTTTACCGACAAAAACCGCCTTTGGTGGTATTGCCTGGAACGGTTGAACAGGTTCAGAGAATCCTCACGATTTGCCATGAGCTGAAAGTGCCTGTTGTGGCACGAGGTGCCGGTACTGGTTTATCAGGCGGCGCACTGCCACTGAAGAACGGCATCGTACTCGGCATGGCCAAGTTCAATAAAATTGTCAGCATTGACGAGAAAGCACGCACCGCAGTGGTACAGCCAGGTGTTCGCAATCTCGCCATCTCCGAGGCTGCATCGGACTACAAACTCTACTACGCACCCGACCCGTCGTCGCAGATTGTCTGCACCATCGGCGGCAACGTAGCTGAAAACTCCGGTGGGGTCCATTGCCTCAAGTATGGAATGACAGTCCATAATGTATTGCAGGTCACAGCCGTCACCATCGAAGGTGAACTCATTACCGTCGGAAGTATGGCAGCAGATACCCAGGGGTTTGATCTACTCGGTCTGCTGCATGGCTCAGAAGGCATGCTCGCGGTGACAGTCGAGATCGTTGTGAAACTGTTACCGGTGCCAAACACCACAAAATTATTGATGGCTGCATTCGACAGCGTTGACACAGCAGGTGACACTGTCGCAGAAATTATCGCCAACGGCATTATACCCGCGGGTCTGGAGATGATGGACAAGCCTGCCATAGTCGCTGCTGAAGCATTTGCACAATGCGGCTACCCGACTGACGCTGAAGCTCTTTTTTTGTGCGAGCTGGATGGCACTGAAGAGGAGGTGCAAGACCAGCTGCAGCAAGTAGAAGCACTGGTAAGAAATAAGCAGGCGACAGTTGTGCATATCGCCAAAGATGAAACCGAACGCATGCAACTCTGGAAGGGTAGAAAATCCGCCTTCCCCGCTGTCGGCAGACTGTCCCCTGACTACTACTGCATTGATGGCACTATTCCACGCCGCCAACTTTCTAAAGTATTACAACAGATGAATGAATGGTCGGAGCAATACAACTTAAGAATAGCCAACGTGTTTCATGCCGGTGATGGCAACCTCCATCCGCTGATCCTGTTTGACGCCAACATAGAAGGCGAGCTCGAACGAACCGAAGAGCTTGGCGGCAAGATTCTCGAGCTTTGCGTTGAGGTTGGTGGAACGATAACCGGTGAGCACGGAGTCGGCATGGAAAAGATCAATCAAATGTGCGTGCAATTTAACAGCGATGAAATTACTCAATTCCACGCCATTAAAAATGCTTTCGACCCCTTTGCTCTGCTAAACCCTGGCAAAGCGATCCCAACCCTCAACCGCTGTGCCGAGTTTGGCGCCATGCACGTTCATCACGGCGAGCTTCCACACCCTGAAATAGAGCGCTTTTGAGTGAACAACGATCTCACTACGGATTTGCAGCAGCAAGTCACACAGGCGGCATCTGCCAGCACCCGACTCACCATTCAAGCAGGCGGAAGTAAATCCTTTTTAGGTACGCTTAACGACGCCACCCAACTTAATCTGAGCTCTCACAGTGGCATCATCAGTTATGAACCCACCGAGTTAGTCATCACGGCAAGGTCCGGCACTACACTTGAAGCCCTGAATACAACCCTTGCAGAGAGTGGACAATCGCTGGCATTCGAGCCACCCGCTTTCGGCGCAAGCGCCACCATTGGGGGCACAATCGCCTGTGCAATGGCAGGTCCTGCAAAGCCCTATCTTGGCGGCACACGCGACTACATTCTAGGCTGTCACATTCTCAATGGTCGCGGAGAATTACTTAAGTTCGGTGGCGAAGTGATGAAGAACGTGGCGGGTTATGATGTCAGCAGACTCATGACGGGCGCTATGGGTACGCTCGGAGTATTGATGGACGTCTCTATTAAGGTGCTACCAACACCAGAGCAAAGTATTACGCTTGCGTACCCAACCGATGCCGCCAGTGCCATTGAAGAGATGCAAACACTTGCGGGCCTTGGACTACCAGTCACAGCATCCGCCTACATTGGCGACACTCTGTACACGAGAGTCTCTGGCACTGAAGCGTCAATCACAGCCTCTGCAAAAAAGATAAAAGGTGAGTTATCAGACCAACCAGATCTGTGGCGTGAGCTGCGAGAACAAACGCTACCGTTTTTTGACCTAACAGAAAATCAGACACTCTGGCGTATCAGCACGCCTGCACTAACGCCACCACTTAACCTGAACGGTGAGTGGTTATACGATTGGGCGGGCATGCAACGCTGGTTAATCACTGAAGATAGCGCAAGCTCCGTAAGAAGTATTGCCCAAAGCGCGGGCGGCCATGCCACTATCTTTCGTGGCACAGATGCACTCAAACGTGCAGAGGGCACATTTCACCCGCTACCCGGCCCATTGTTAGCACTACATAAGCGCCTCAAACAAGAGTTTGATCCCAATGGGGTATTTAACCACCAGAGACTCTTCCAGGAATTCTAATCAATGCAAACTTCACTGCTGGAAAAATACCAGAAGTCCGATCTTGGAAAACAGGCTGACAATATCTTACGCAAATGTGTGCACTGCGGATTCTGCCTTGCCACTTGCCCCACTTATGATTTGCTCGGCAATGAACTCGACAGCCCGCGGGGTCGTATTTACCTGATCAAACAAGTTCTGGAGGGCCAAACACCTTCAGAAAAAACACAAACTCATCTTGATCGCTGCCTTACCTGCAGAAACTGTGAAACAACCTGCCCCAGCGGGGTTGAATATAGCCACCTGGTCGATGCCGGCAGACATATCGTCGAAGAACAAGTACCACGCAGTTTGTTCCAAAGAGCATTAAGAAAAACCATGCGTAGCGTATTGCCGCATCACAAACGCATTTCGCCACTGGTAAAGATCGGCCAAACCGTCAGACCCTTGCTCCCGTCGGCACTCTCTGCACACCTGCCAGCAAAACAAACAGCGGGCGCCTGGCCCGACTCACAACATAATCGCAAAATGCTGATACTGGATGGTTGCGTACAACCTTCAATGGCACCAGATATTAATCCGGCCACCGCGAGAGTGCTGGACCAACTGGGTATTAGCCTTATTGCTGTAAAAGAAGCCGGCTGTTGCGGGGCGTTAAGCTATCACTTGAATGCTCAGGATGAGGGATTGGATTACGCCCGCGCAAATATAGACGCCTGGTGGCCACATATAGAACAAGGCGCCGAAGCGATTGTAATGACCGCCAGCGGCTGTGGAGTGTTTGTTCAGGATTACGGAGAACTACTTAAACACGATAGCAGTTATGCAGAAAAAGCCGCTAAAATTAGCGAGCTTTGCAAAGACATCAGTGAAGTAATCGCAGCTGAAGACATCAGCCGCCTTAAAACTCACAGTACAAACACTATCGCGTTTCATCCACCCTGCACACTTCAGCATGGGCAGAAGAAGATGGGTACCACCGAAACACTGTTAACAGAACTCGGATTCAACCTGGTTAAGGTGCGGGACTCGCACTTTTGCTGTGGCTCAGCTGGTACCTATTCGATACTTCAGAAAGAACTATCACAGAAACTATTAAAGAAAAAAATAACTAACCTGCAAAAAGAAAATCCGGAGGCTATAGCAACCGCTAACATCGGTTGCCTGATGCACCTGCAATCAGCAGCTGGAAATACACCCGTTGTCCACTGGATTGAGCTATTGGCAAGATAGCGGTAGAGACCACAAACGCAAACACATTTTCAGCCAGCTTCAGACTGGTCAGACACACGCGCTCAAAAAAGCCCGGGACGTGTACCCGGGCTCTTACTCGTACTAACCTGTTACGGCGAATTAGATGCCGTAAACAAGACTCAAGCGAGTGGATGTATCGGTATTTTCACCCAGTGGACCCACAATATCAGTGTTGTTCCGGCTAAGCAGTCCGATAGAAAGTG
>CAZQKJ010000087.1:0-11177 GCA_964593315.1 uncultured Granulosicoccaceae bacterium | reverse complement strand
AGCACTGAATTACCGCACTACGCGCGGGTTGACTGACACCAGGAGCCTGATCGCATGACAAAAAGCCCCCGCAGCGGTACCGGATTCTTCAATGTACTAAAAAGTGCCCTTTCTGCAGCATTCGGCGTTCAGTCGAACAAAAACCGCGAGCGTGACTTCACCCACGGTAAACCAATTCACTTCATTTTTGCCGGTATTCTGCTGACCTTGACGTTTCTGCTGATAATTGGATTATTGGTGAAAATAATGCTCTCCACTGCCGGATAGCATTGCCTAAACTATTGTTTATAAATACTTTTTCTCCAGGAGTTACAAAATCGGCAGAAACTTTCCCTATTTTTAAAGATATATTCCTGGCAACCGTTAACCAAGTAAGGTGCCCTATAAACTTATCGGCTTAACTGGTTGAATTCCATGCGGTTACTATCCATTTTTGTGCTGGCATGCCTGCTCGCGGGAGTCTATTTTCTCGGTGCAACTGTCTACTCCAACATGATCGAGCAAGACATCGCTGAGCGTTCATCGACAGCGTTGCTACAGGCTCGCCCTGACTCAACTGCCACCGTCGATGGCCGAGACGTCACTGTTTCAGCGGTGGTTGAGTCCGAACAACAGCGTAAAGCGTTGTTATCAGTCGCGGATAATGTCTGGGGTGTCCGAGCCACGCGCGACAACATTCGTATTGCTGCAGCTCAACCGGCACCGTCAGCGCCTGCGCCAGAGCCGATCAAACAATTACCGGGCTTTGACTTCAGCGGCTTCTACAACAACGACCGACTTCATGTCTCTGGTTTGGTGGATACGAATGACATCAGATCAAAGCTTGATCAAATTCGATTGGTCCTGCCACCCAATACAGCATTCACTATCGGCACATTGACAGAGGGATCAGCAACGCTTGATGGTAGTCAGGACAAGGTCGACACAGGCATCGCAGCCCTTACTCAGTTAACTGATGGCTCACTAAAAATTACTGACACAGACTTCATTCTCACTGGAGAAGTGAGTGATGTAGATCGACTCGATGCTATTGAACGCCTACTTGCAACCCGCAGTGATGCACTTGCACCACTACAAGTAACAACCAATATAACGGTTGATGACTTTCAGCGCGTGACGCTAGCCTGCCGCACAGCGATCACCAATACCATGCGTAACAACACAGTGAACTATGCGGTTAACTACCACCAGGTTGAGCCTGAATTTGCTGGCAAACTCGCAGCAATTGCAGACATGGTGACAGGAGTTTGCAGCAACCAAATTGCACAGGTACTGATCGAAGGTCATGCAGATGTGACTGGCGGAGAGGGATATAACCAGGGCTTGAGTGAACGCCGCGCTGCATCAGCGCAAGCATTCCTTGAACAACACGGTGTCCGCTTTGATCAAATCTCAGCATTCGGGTACGGCGAATTTCGCCCGGTCGCAAGCAACGAAACAGCTTACGGACGCTCGCAAAACCGAAGAACAGAAGTACACATAACTACCATCCCTGCCGGCGCTGACAACGCGACGCTAATTTCCACATTCGACGAATAACTGGCTCGTCGGGAGTACATGACATGTTTTATCTGATATCCCAAGTATTACTGTTATTGGCTTTAGCGTCGCTAATCAGTGGCCTAATAGGCTGGCTGTTACGTGCGTTTCAATCAGACCGAAACGAGGTGGCGTTAAAAGCGCGCCTTGAAAATTCACAACGTACAGTTCCATCCATGCGACGCGCACTGGATGCGGCTCACTTCGAAATTGATCGTCGTGACAGTGACATACACAAACTTCGCCGCAAGATTGCAGAAATTGACAGCGACCCGAACAACTTTCGTCAGGGTGACTTTGATAATCTCGGCAACATGCGACCGGAAGAGCGGGCACAGGAACTGGTACATGAACGAGTGATCAGTGGCAACTCCCAGTTCAGATCTGCTGATTTCTCCAATGGCATACCATCAACTGCGTCAGAGCAGGATCGTGCAGCTGAGTTCCTGAATACACGAATAGAAGACACTGACGGTAAGTACCGCGCGACTGATTTTGCCAACGGACAACCCGCAGGCAGAGAAGAGCAGCAGATTGCCGCACAACTCGATCAACAAAGAGTGGCACCAAAAGACCACTACCGCGAGGGTGATTTCAACACCGCTCAGCCCAAAACTGCTGAAGAACAGCGTCTTGCAGAAGAAATAAAACAACTGCGCAATGAAAACAAAGCACATCGGATAAAGGCAAAAAGAAATCGACGTGTACTCGCAGCGCAGCTTAATGAAGCTCAGGAAGGTCTGGTGCACGCACAAGCCAGAGCTGACGAAATCACCAGTCAACTTGCTCAGAACGAACAGCGCAACAGCAGCCGATTCGCCAGACTGAAAAACACCAACAGACAACAACTGCAAGACGTTAAGTCAAAGCTAGGTCAGGCCAAAAAAGCAATCAACGGTTTTGAAAAGCAGATTGCCGATCTGAAAACACAAATCAAAGCGATTGATAATAATCCGGCTAACTTCCGCGCCGGCGATTTTGAAGACCTGCAAGGAAAAACACCGGATGAAGTGGCTTTCGATCACCATCTTGCGCGCGTCAACAGTGGTAACACATCTTTTAGACAGACTGATTTTGTTAACGGCAAGCCGGTTACAGCTGCACAGCAGGTTCTGGCGGTGGAGTATACCAACTCGCGTGTTGAAGGAACTGATGGCAAGTACCGAACCGCAGACTTTGCCAACGGAGCGCCGTCCACCGCAGAAGAGAAGCTCGCGGCCGATCAGATAGATGCAAAGCGCGTAGAACCTGAAACCCATTTTCGAGATGGTGACTTTGAAAATGGCACACCTCAGACAGACGCAGAAAAACGACAGGCAAAAGAGATCACCAATCTGCGTGATGAAAACAAGGCCGATCGTATTGCCGCACGAGAGAACCGACGCGTGTTGGTGCGTGAACTGGATCGCGCCCACGATTCATTGGCTGATGCGCGCAACCAGGCAAATGATCTGACCGCACAGCTTCAGGAAAAAGATGCCAACAGCAATCAACAACTAGGCGAACTTGAAAATGCACTGTCCAGCGCTCATGAAGTCATTGAGAAGCAGGAAAAAGAGATTAAGGATCTCACAGACCAGATAAAGGCCATCGATAACAATCCAGTGAACTTCCGTGGAGATGATCTGGATAACCTGAATGCTGAAGAGGCGGAGCGCAAGATTGCCGACTTACATGTAGCACGGGTTGAAAGCGGCAACACTGGTTTTAGAAAAGCAGACTTTCACGACGGCATTCCATCAAGCGATGCTGAAAAGCTTCGCGCCGTTGAATTCATGAATACCAGAGATGAAGACACGGACGGCAAGTATCGGGCAACTGATTTTGCTAACGGCACACCGGTGACAGATTCTGAAAAAGAGCTCAGCAAAAAGATAGACGACATGCGCGAAGAGATGCAGAAGCATTATCGTGCTAATGATTTCGCATCTGACGGCCCCAAATCAGTCGAAGAGCAAAGGCTGGCCGCAGAAATACAACAGCTGCGTGATAACAACAAAGCACAGCGGCAAAAAGCCAAAAGAGATCGTCGCGTGTTGGTGGCAAAGCTCGACGAAGCCAATGCAGGCTTAGCGCAAGCTCAGGCACAAGCTGAAGAGATCACAAGACAGCAGGCAGAGAATGACCAGCGTACCAAAAGCAAGATCACGGAGCTCGAAGACAACAACAAAAAACAGCTCGACAATGTTAAATCCGAGCTAGACAAAGCAAATAAAGAAGCGATAAGCGGCTTTGAAAAGCAAGTGGCAGATCTCAAAGAACAGATCAAAACCATTGACAATAGTTCTAAGAATTTCCGTGAAGGTGATCTGAACAACCTTGATGCACAGGCCATCATTGAGAAGATCGCTGACATGCAAATGGCAAGGGTTGAAAGCGGTAATACGGGCTTTAGAAAAGCCGATTTTAAAGACGGTATTCCAAACACTGAAGCCGAAAAACTCCGTGCTGTTGAATTCATGAATGTTCGAGATGAAGATACCAATGGAAAATACCGCGAGACCGACTTTGCGGATGGTACACCGATCACAGCTGCTGAAAAAGAACTCAGTAAGAAAATAGACGATATGCGCGAAGAGATGCAGAAGCATTATCGCGCAGATGATTTCGAATCCGGTGCACCAAAAACCGCCGAAGAGCAAAGACTAGCAGCAGAGATTCAGCAGCTACGTGATAAAAACAAGGCACAGCGGCAAAAAGCCAAGAGAGATCGACGAGTACTGGTTGCAAAGCTTGATGAAGCTAATGCTGGTCTGGCTAATGCACAAGCGCAGGCCGAAGACATGGCCAGGCAGCAGGAAGCGAGCGATCAGCGCAACAAGAGCAAATTTGCCAAACTCAAAAACACCAACCAGAAGCAGCTGGAAGATGTTAAATCCGAGTTGAACAAAGCAAACGAAGAAACGATTGCCAACTTCGAGAAGCAGGTGGCTGATCTTAAGGAAGAGATTAAATCAATTGATAACAACCCACAAAACTTCCGCGAAGGTGACCTTACTACTCCTGAAGCTATCGCCGCCATGCACATGGCTCGCGTCAATAGTGGTAACACAGGTTTCAGACAGGCAGACTTTGTAAATGGTATACCAAGTAGCCACGCTGAAAAGTTGCGCGCTATTGAGTTCATGAACAACAGAGACGAAGACACTGACGGAAAGTACAGAGAGGGTGACTTTGCCAATGGCGTACCAGTAACTCCGGCAGAGAAAGCACTGGGTGAGAAGATTGACAATATGCGTCAGGAGCTTGAAAAGCACTACCGTGAGTCAGACTTTGCAGGCGAGCAGCCACAAAGCGAAGAAGAGATAAAGCTTGCAGCACGTATCGATGTACTGCGCGCAAAGAATAAGACCAAGAGAAAACTCGCCAAAAGCCGACGTCGGGATCTTGTAAAGCAACTTAACAGTTCTAAAAGCCAGCTTGAACAAGCGCGCGCAGAGATCGACCAACTGCAAAATAAGATCAATGCCGCGCCGTCACAGTCTCAGGTATCTGATCTGGAAAAGGCACTGGCTGACGCTACCGGCGTTATTGATCAGCGGGAAAACCGCATCAATGAGCTTGAAACACAGATCCAGAAAATCGACACAGATGCCAACCATTTCCGTGCAGGTGACCTTGATAATCTGGATGAGCAGTCTGCCATGCAGCGTGCGATGGAAATCGCCATCACGCGAGCGACCAGCGGCAACTCACAGTTTAGAGGGACAGATTTCAACGGCCGTGTTCCATTAACCGATGAAGAAAAGAGTCGCGCCATCGAGTTCCTTGCAGAACGTGATGAAGACACCGATGGCAAATACCGACAAGCAGACTTTGCAGGCGGTGAGCCAAAGACAGAAACGGAACGAGCACGTGCCGCGGCTCTGGACGGCATGCGTACTGAGCCTGAGAAGCATTATCGCGACACTGATTTTGATGGTGACAAGCCACAGAGTGAAGAAGAAATTAAGCTTGCCGCTCGCATTGACGCCATGCGCCTTAAGAACAAGGCATACCGAAGCGCCAGTAAGAAGCAGCGAAAAGTATTGAAACAGGATCTCATCAACGCACAAGCTGAGAAAGCAGCCGCCCAGAAAGCTGTTGCAGAGCTTGAAAGCCGTATACAAGGTGTATCCAATACCAACGATAGCCTTGAAGACATCATTGCTTCACTAAAGCAAGATATCAGCACCACAACAGCGCTTGAAAAACAGTCAGGCAAGAAAGCAGACGAACTGGCGCTTACCATCGATAAGCTTGAGCGGGAACTGATCAAGACCACGCACGATGGCCACAAGAAGACCGGTGATCTCGATCGCGAACTAGATCGCGCAAAGGATGATCTGGCAGCGGCACTAAAAGATGCCAGTCTGAATAAACAGGCGCTCGAGTCTGCACAGGCGACGCTTACCGAGCGCAACAGCGAAAGAGAGAAACTGCAGGAGCAATACGCTCAACAGAAAACTGACCTCGCACTTGCACGCAGTGAACTCGCACAAAAGAGTCAGGAGCTGGTTAAACTCGATGCAGAAAAAGACCGTGAGATACACGAACTCAAGTACACTTTGACCAATCAGCAAGAGATCAACAAGCAACTTGAACAAGATCTCGTAAACCTGAGAGGTGAGTTACAAGCCGCATTAAACGATGACAGCGACCGCGTTACCCGCGAGGCACTAGAGATATCAAAGGCTGCCACTGAAGCACGGGTTAACGAACTGGAAGCGGCTCTCAGAGATCACGCTAACGCAAAGAACCATACATGGGAAGAGCTTAAGAAAGAACTGGACTCTCTAACCATCTCACTCAGATTGAAGGACACTGATCTGGTTCACGCGAACAGTAAGCTTGCCAACATGCAGGACGACCTGGCAGAGTATGAGGCCAATGACGGCGAACTGCGTAACCGCATTGAGGTACTT
The DNA here is from genome assembly GCA_964593315.1 of uncultured Granulosicoccaceae bacterium. Taxonomy (GTDB): domain Bacteria; phylum Pseudomonadota; class Gammaproteobacteria; order Granulosicoccales; family Granulosicoccaceae. The sequence goes on along the minus strand of CAZQKJ010000087.1, from coordinate 4,734 downwards.
GAGTCAATGTTATCGGAGCAGCGTCAGCTGAGAGGCAAAAGCATGTCTTCCAGAATCAGAGAGATTGAAGCGATGCTGGCCGCCGAGCGCCGCAAAGTAGAATCACTCACCGTTGAATCCAGTGTGTCGGAAATTACCACTCAAAGCATCTCAACGCCGAGAGTAGTCACTTCACATCTGCGCAACATCTCTACAAAGAAGGACTAGCATAGTAATTACCGGTTAAGACCAGTAAAAACCTGTCTGGAAAAAAAACACAGGGTGGCCATTGGCCACCCTTTTTTTATCTGAGAAGTACTGATAGTCCGGACTCCGACCACACTGTTTACTGCTCATGCATAGTTGCTCATGCATTCCTTAATTTGGCATTCCTTAATTTGGCACTCCTTAATTTGATGGTCATTAGCCAGGCAGTCATTTACCGCCGCAGTTTAATTGCCGAGGCGATCCAGTGCGCGCTGAACCGAGTCAGCACTGATTACGTTATCGCCTGCTGAATCACCAGATGATGTTGCCTTCGCATCAGACGGGCTCCAGACCGGAGACAATTCCCAATTCTGCCATTCTTGTTTTTCGGCTGGAGATTCAGGAATCTCTTTCACCTTGGCTTCATTGAGCTCGCGCTTCATACGTAAGTATTGATCGGGGTTAGTCAACTGGCCACGGGCAAGTCGATCCAGAAATTCGTTACTCATAAATTAAGAGACACCTATTCAGTAAACAAAGCGTTGAACAACTCGATTCACAACAGCACCATTTTATTGTAACTGAATCGCGCCCGGATTGAATTAGTCAACAAGAACGGCAATTCGCATGATTGATATCCGGCCAGTCAATCTACAATGGATCGCAGCAGGCGTGGACTCAAAAATCGCATTTTTGGCAAAACGCCACAAATATTTTCCTAAACCAATGCCACAGGACAGATTAATCCTGTGGACTAATGCTCAGTATTTCGATTTCAATTAGCGTTTGGTTTACTGTGTCAGAGAACTACACAACTACATGCTATAGGCTGCGCACAAATTTTTAAGGAAGTTTGTGTGCATGACCTGGATTCAAAGTACCACGTACAGTTTAGCTACTCTTACGTTGCTGGCAGCCAGCAGCTCAGCCTTTGCTATTCAATGTGATGATCTATACCCGGTAGACCCGGGCACGGACTACTACTCACTTGATGAGCCGGCGCTGGATAATGAGACCACTCAAAAAATAAAGGATTTTGCCAGACAGGTTAACGGCCGATGGGTCGGTTCCGGGCTGGAAATTGATTGTGGTATCTCAAACGGTATCACCCACCCAACCATCACGAGCTTCGACATTGATGCAGAAATCACACAGCACTGGCTGGGAGCGATTATTCTGCGCGCTGAAAAAGAAAATGAAGATAAGTTAGCCCTGGAAAGAGTATACGTAAGCCCTGAAATAGAGAAGGAAAGACAGGGGCGCGAGAAAGGTTATCGCAGCTATTCAGTCAACTTTTCATCGCCCAACACCATCGTGTTCAATGAAAAGTATAGAGTCAACAATGTTATCAGTCCTGACCCTGCGGTTCTCTCTGCACTGCCGGTGGGACAAGGGTTTCAACGCCTGATTCACGAGATTAAGACTGTCACTTTGGAAAACAACAAACTGACTATGAATCGCGACTTATATGTGAACGGGCACTTTGTATCGCAGCAAGAGTGGCTACTTAATAAATCATTCTAAAGCTTCACCTGCTGTGCGAGCGATAGCAGCACAATTTGTTTTAATTGGTACGGCGCAGGATGCGCAAAGTTTAGTCGGAAGATCTGCACGGATGAAAAGGTCTTCCGATTTTTGTAAAGCTATATAACGCGGTGGATTTAAGTGTTAGCCTCCCTCTGGTGGCTTTACTCTCTCTAACTGAGACTCCAACACAAAACCTGTGACCGACTCACCATCGTTGGTTCCCACCATTACCCATTCACCGCGACGTTCTATCCCGGTTAGCACCACTCCTCGCCCAAGAGACATTAGTGTTCTTGACGTTGCCGAGGGGGACTCTTTCAACTCCGTAAAATCATTGATAACCGAACGCAGCGGCAACAGTACCGCCTGATCTGATTCTGTTGCCGAATCCGTTACAAGGGGTGCTGTTGCGATTTCACCGCTTGTGTCATTCCTGATTGGCAATGGCGCAGGCGCTGCAGCGACTACCGAAGACAGAACGACAGTATCAGGCTGTTCGTCAAGTGTCGGGGTAGTTGCCATAGCGGCGACCACTTTCTCGGTGTTACGGTTGTCAAAGATAGACGGTGCCGTGGACTGTGCTGCAGCTTCTGCGGTGGTGTTATTCCCTGCTTCTGACTGCTGCGTTTGAATAGCTGACTGTGATGTCGCAGTCTCTACATCAGGGGGTGTTGATTCGACTTCAGAGACGATTTCATTCTGGACAGTGTCGACCGACTCTGCAGGAGCTTGCGACTCACCAACCGATGAATTTTCAACTTGTGCATCTGGCAGAATCTCAGGCTGAATCTCTGGCTGAATCTCAGGTTGTACTTGCGGTGCTTCAGGGGCGACACCAGTAACAGGCTCTGCTACTGCCACTTCTATATCTTCCAGTTGATCTTCACCACCGGTATTATCTGGCTGCGCAACGACTACTTCGGGTAACGGCTCTGTCTTTGCTATCGGAAGACTGCTTATCGGATCGGCAACAGCCTCACCAGCTATTGAAGTTGCTGTAACACCACCCTGGTCGTTATTGTGGTCATCGCCCTCAATATCACCTCGGGCATTAATGGCTGCGACTTCAGCCTTGGTCTCTACCTTGGCCTGGCGCGCAGTTTCTTCGAGACTTTGCAAATTGAAAATATGCCGGGTCGGTTGCTCACCTTCATAACCATCCATCGCGATGATCTCTTCCGGCGACAGATCCGGCAGGCTACCGTGAATCACCAAAGCACCCAGCAGCACGACCACCGCAATTGCACCAATGATGACACCACGCGGGGCGCGCTCTTTGTTTAATCTCGGTGCTTCCGCGAGATCTTCAGGATCAAAATCCATGTTGGGACGATAGGAGGGCATTCCGGAACCTTAACGTATCATTGCTTATGGTTATATTTTTGCTACGCACGCCGGGCGATTATACGCCCTGTGAGTGAAATCTTACCTCTAAAGCCTGGTTCAGGCTCACTAATATGTGTAAATCTACACAAAGTATGTATCAACAGCCCTGCACAATCAGACTGAAAACACCCGAATTTGAAACTCAGCCGTGAAACCATCTCACAACCGCAATATTAAGCTCTATCCGATGTACCGTGCTTCTGCTGATGCTATGGCGTGGTTGCCTGTTTTCTTTCTGTACTTCAGCGAAAAGCTGACACTGCCTGAGGTGCTGGTGCTCGAGTCGGTGTACTACCTGGCAGTAGTACTCACGGAAGTGCCATCGGGATATCTTTCGGATACGCTCGGGCGCCGCAGAACACTACTGCTATCGGGTATCGCACTACTGGTGGCTTATCTTTGCTTTTTGTTGTCTCCACAGTTTGCGGGGTTTGCAGCAGGTCAAGTGTTACTGGCCTTAAGCATTGCCTTTCGCTCTGGTACCGATACCGCTTTCCATTATGAGTCACTACAAGCTCTCAACCGTGAAAGCGAGTATGGTGATCGAGAAGCCACAGCCGGGAAAACAGGCTTTGCTTCTACTGCATTAGCAGCACTTGCAGGTGGCGCACTGGGCTCACTGGATTTAGCGCTCCCCTACTATCTTTCGTTGCTGACAGCTTGTGTCGCACTGGCTATTGTTTACTGTTTCAAGGAGCCAGCAGAAACAGTAAATTCAGATCAAAAAAACAGTTTCTACACGCAGTTGCGCAGTTGTATCGGGTACGTAAAACAGCCATTTATCAAATGGATATTTATCTACTCGGTATTCATGTACACATTTGTACATGTACCCTACGAATTCTATCAGCCGTATCTGGCTCTACTCGATAGCAATGATCAACTACCAGGCAGCAGTGCCGCGTTGGCCGCAGGCATTCTATTTGCGCTTACCGCCGCTATTGCTGCAATAACATCCGCCTACAGCATGGTCTGGCAGAGCCGTTTCGGGCTGCTGCCTTTGTTAAAGTATGCAGCCGCTATAGAGCTGATTATCATTCTGTTGATGGCCTGCATGCTTCATCCGGTGATTGCCCTGTCTGTCATCATACGCAGTGGCCCTATGGCAGTTATCACGGCACCGATTAACGCATCTATAGCACCACTGATCAGTAACGCACACAGGGCAACTTTTTTATCACTTAAAAGCCTCGCCGGAAGACTCGCATTTGCAGTGCTGCTACTGGCTTTTTCACTACTGGTGGCACATAAGGATCAAGCCGATTGGAACTCACTGTCGCTACTGCTGTGGGTGTCCGTGATCACGGGTGTCATCGGATTACTGGCTCTTCACTTCACATCAAAGAAAATCAGCACATCACCTGAAAATAAAACTCACCCGTGAGTTTGCGCATTTCAGTTACCTGCACAATCGCACGTACAACAAAGTCCTGCGCATGGTGCCCGACATTTCTGACCACATCTGAATGGAATAAAAATCAAGGAGCAAAAGTCATCAGCCGGACGGAATCAGAATTCGACGCCGGGCATATTTGCGAGTGGTCTGGGCATATTTTCGAGTAGAAAAGAAGCTTATGGCACGCCCGGAAGGATTCGAACCTCCGACCACCTGGTTCGAAGCCAGGTACTCTATCC